>CAJXDX010000011.1 GCA_913052275.1 uncultured Pseudomonadota bacterium
ATAAACCGGCCCGATCAATTCTTGTAAGTAAGGTGACAGAAAAGTCCTGATCTTGTTTAAACCCCTCTGATATTGCCTTTTTGATGGCTGCTGGTAAATGTGATGTTTGCGGATCTCCACCCCACTTTTTTGCATGGTAGGAACGAAATGCCTGCGGACTGACAACATTTTCCCCGCTGCTTTTTCTATGCATAAAAAATTCAACTTCAATGGCGCCCAGGTGTTCAACATAAGGAGTAGGAATCAGAAAACCTCTTCCGGATGCCTCTGCTCCCATTGCAACAGCACCTGCAAGCAAAGATTGCTCAAGGCGAACTCCTTTGTTTTTGATATTCGCAAAATACGAAAGTTTCTCACTGGATTCAAAGATCATTTCTGAAAACTTAATTTTTCCGCTGATTACTGCAACTTCTGCAGCATTTGGAAGCACACCGCTATAGCCTGTTTTATCTCCTGTTGTGTTGATCAGCTGATACGGTGAATGAAGCGAGAGGTCATGAACTAGGGCAGCCCTCACCAATTCGGACATATTATTTGATTCCCCTTTTGTTGAAATGAGACTGGTGACTGCAGGCTGCAAAGTTTTTTCTGATTCTGCAACACTTTCTGAATTTGCCAACTTTACTGATCCAGGCAATTCAATTTTTCCGGAAATTATTTCAAAATTACCAATTTCTATATACTTTATATTTTGCACCTGCTGCAGAGGAGGTCGTTGAATTTTGAAGCTGACTTTGGGTGCACATGAAGCCGCCGTCAGACTGAATAACATACAGAGAAAAACTCTTGTAAACTTTGAAGAGATGCTGGAACTTTTTGAATAATTATTTTTTTTAACCATATTTCTGCATGTAAATATCTTACCAAGGCTGCAGGAATTTATTTCAGCGTGATTCAAACTGCCTCTTTAATTGCGGGTTTTCACGTCTTAGTCTTTCTATACGACCCAGTCCCTGTGCAAAGAGAAGATTTTCTGAATCAGCTTCCCATGCTTCCCTGTATGTTGTGTGAGCCAGCCCATAATCTCCAATTGCTTCAAAGCAAAGTCCAAGGTTATAAAGATCATTCGGGTTAGGATCTTCTGCAGTGGCCTGCTGCAGCTGTTCAATTGCTAAATCATATGCACCAGTTTCAATCAATATTTTAGTATTTGGGTGATCACTGTTTGCTATGGGCAACGAGACAGTTTTTTCTGTAACTGCAACCCTGCGGACAAAGTTGCTGGCTATGGACAGGGCCAGATCTGCAATTATTTGTTCAAATGAAGGGAGGACTTCATCAGAGGTTTCAATTGAATCTGTTTCTTCAGGTTTAGAGGAAGTAAATTGGGTGGTTATTCCCTGAAATATTTTCTGAAAACTCTCCATGTTTCTTCCTCCAATCCGCTGGGCAAAAGTTCTTGTTTCAAATGTTGATGCCAGAACTTCTGTTGGCTTCAAACGGGTCATTTTTATTTCAAGTGCCAAGCTTCCACGTGCAGACTTATAAGGCCACCATACAACCTGGTCCACTGTCAGATTTAAGCCGAGACTTCGTCTTGAACGAGGCGGCCGGAAATACTCCAGACTTTCTTTGCTCAAGTCAACTCCATCCGTTCTTTCTATTTCAAGCCAGAGTTTTCCGCTGATTACCGCGTCAACATCCTGGGTTTTGTAGCCGCGTACTGAGACTAATTGCTGCAGGGCCGCGTCATTTTCAAGTCTCTCAAATTCATCGGTAAACACTACCTTAAAGTAAGGTGTGGATGTTAAAAGATTTATGACCCTTGATCTTACAGAACTGCTGATAGTTTTTTGCTGCTCTTCATTCAGCAAAACAGGGTGAGTTTTCCAAACACCGTTTCTCTCAGTTTTAAATTTAATTGCCAGCTGGCCGATCTCAAATGCACCTACAGCCACTTTCCTGATCTCTCTGGTATTGATTTCAGCAGGAGAACGAACAGACAGTGTAGCTGCAGCGCAGCTCGTCAGCAGGAATGCGGCGATGATTAATATCAGATGTTTTTGATTAAACATAAAATTTTTTAAAATTTTTCCCTCCTGTATTTTTTACTTTTGAATTTGTTTAGCCAGTGTTCGTCTTTCAGCAAGATAACTTCGGGTACGTCCTACACCCTGAGCGTATATTTTGGTTCCGGGTTTTTTCTCCAGTGCAGTAATGTAAAATCTTCGTGCATCTTCATAATCTTCCGGACTGACTGCGCTGGCCTCATATGCGAGGCCCAGATTATACCAGTCTGCCGAATCTCGCTCATCTTCCGGAATTGCTTCAATTATTTCCCGGACTTTTTCTGCTTTTCCTTCTTTCAGCAAATTAACTGTACCTGCTTTACCACCGGTAGCTACCTCTGCATTTACCTTCACTTTGTACGGAGAAATTGTGCGGATAAAAGACATAAGTGTCTTGTTTACCAGTTGCTGAATTAGCTGATTTTTTTCTTTTTCAGGTAAGTCTTGAATACCAGGTACCGGCAAAGGTTTTTTGTTATAAAAAAATTGCCTGGGATTGCTGCGTTTTGCAACAGCCAGTTCACGTGAAGGAATTGGAAAGATAGGTATTCTGATGCTGCTGATCAGGCTGCCTAAAGTAAGGGAAATCAAGTGACTTTCCTTGATATTGCGATAGGAACCTTTTTCAGTAATGCTTCGGCCAAAATTTGCTGAATCGGCGCGTATTGCCAATGTTTCCCTTTCAAGGCCAATGATTGTAAAACTAAAATTTGACTGTGCGAACAGGGACAGATTTTTGTATTTGTATATGCGTACAACCTGGTTTTTTGGCGGTAAGGCTTCACCCAAACCTGCCATTGCAAATGCTGACGAAAGAGCAAGTTCTGTAACATCACTGGCAAATGCACCTCTACGGCAGACATATCCCCGCCAATTGTCCAGAGTGACTGCTTCTTCAGTAATGGCAGCGGCGGCGGCAGAAGAAATTCTTCCACCAATTCCACCAGTGCAGGTGGCAAGATCAGTAAATTGCCCCCTGTCTACTTCACCTCCGCTGATCACTTCGCCTTGAATTACAGCCACGGTTTCCTTTTCAGCTTCAATTTGTTTTTCATCAAGAGATCTTACTACACTGACCTTGAACCGACCCATGCTGTTGAGTACTTTGGCTAATTCCTGAAGCACCTGTGATTTAATTCCAAGCTTATCGTTGTTGTCGGCAATCAAATCTTCGCGAATAAAAACTTTTTTCACCTCACGTGGCATAGTTATTCTTGAAGGCCGCTGCACTTCAAATTGAGAAAGTGTGGGTGCCGTGCATGCTGAGATCAAGACAGTGGCACTCAAATGCAATGTTAAAATGATTACTTGGTGTATTACGGTTTTCCTTTTCATTTCATCTTTCAGATTTCTAAAAGTCCGTGCAATTCACAGCGGACGCATTCCTAAAGGCTAATTGACAAGCTTGGAAAATGTTCGTAGAATTTACCTCGGATCATAAAACAGAAAACTGAAATATACAATATCATCTAAATGACGTTTCAGACCATCATACCCAATGAATCCGGTTATTACGGTGAATACGGGGGCATGTTCATTCCTGAAATTTTAAGGACTACTTTTGATGAGCTCATTGACGCATTTGCTGAAGCAAAAGCAGATCCGGAGTTTTGGCAGGGTTTTGTGGATGTTATGCGGAATTATTCATGCCGGCCTACTCCAATCACACCACTGGATAATTTTGCAAATTCCCTGGAAGGGAATTTCAAGGTATTTTGCAAACGTGAAGACTTAAATCATACCGGGGCTCACAAAGCAAATAATGTGATCGGTCAGGGACTGCTTGTTCAGCGGATGGGGAAAAAACGTGTAATTGCTGAAACAGGAGCGGGACAGCATGGTGTAGCCACAGCTACAATGGCCGCAAGAATGGGACTGGAATGCACAATTTACATGGGCTCAGTTGACGTTGAACGCCAAAGACCAAATGTTTTTTGGATGGAACAGCTTGGGGCAGAGGTTGTATCCGTCACCGATGGAACTGCCACACTGAAAGACGCAATAAATGCCGCTATGAGGGACTGGGCAGAAAGCATGGAAACCACGCACTATGTGTTGGGAACAACCTGCGGCCCCCATCCATTTCCTGAAATGGTTGCCTGGTTTCAGTCAATCATCGGCAAGGAGGCACGTCAGCAGATGCTTGACAGCACAGGCAAACTGCCTGACCTGATTTATGCCTGTGTTGGCGGCGGATCAAATGCAAGTGGAATCTTTCTCCCTTTTCTGGATGATGAATCCGTTGAATTAGTTGGAGTGGAAGCAGGGGGGAGAGGAGTGGATACGGGTTCACATGCAGCACGCTTTTACGGCGGAAACGTGGGGATAGCTCAAGGATATAAAACGTATTTTTTCCAGGACGAAGAAGGCCAAATGCTTCACACTCATTCAATTGCTGCAGGGCTGGACTACATTGGAGTAAGTCCGATTTTAAGTCATCTGCATGATGAAAAACGGATCCGATTTACTGCTACTGCAGATGACGCAGTTATTTCTGCAACAAAACACCTGATTCGTTCTGAAGGGATAATTCCTGCCCTCGAAAGCAGCCACGCGTTTGCTTCAGTTATTGAAGAAGCTCCTCACATTCCCGAGGGGTCTCAGGTTTTGATTAACCTTTCCGGTCGTGGTGACAAAGATATCTTTAATATAGCTGAGGCTATTGGCGACAAAAAATGGGAGGAATTTTTACGCCAAAAAGCTTCATCGAATCAATGAAAACAATAACTTGAATCTGCAGCCGGAATCTTGAATGCAACTTACAGAATATCTGCGCAAACGACTTAAAACCCGCAAAATACTCTTGATGACCCATGCCGTTGTTGGTTATCCGTCGTTGGAGGATAACTGGGCAATGCTTGAGGCGATGGGAGAGGCAGATGTGGATGTGGTTGAGTTGCAGATGCCTTTCAGCGAACCGACTGCAGACGGCCCCCTGTTCGTCAGGGCTAACCAAGAGGCACTCAGGAATGGAATAAAATTGCAGGATTATTTCAAACTGATGCAGCGGGCATCTGAGAGCTTTGAGTTTCCTGTTTTAATGATGGGCTATTGCAATACTGCATTTACCATGGGTTTCCAGGTATTTTGTGAAAATGTCAGCAGGCATGGTGGTAAAGGGTTCATAATTCCAGATTTGCCTTTCGAAGAATGCGGACAGCTTTTTGATCACAGTCTTGAATTTGGTCTTGATCCGATCATGCTCTGTACACCGACAAACAAAGAGGAACGCCTCAGGCAAATCTGTTCACATGGAAGTGGTTTTATATACTGTGTTGCCCGTAAGGGAGTAACAGGGGAAAGCACTGTTCTTGAGCAGTCAACAGAAGATTTTTTGCTGCAGTGCAGGCAATTCACAGATTTACCGCTGGCACTGGGATTCGGTTTGTCTAAACCTGAAGAACTGAGCATGCTTCATGGAAAGGCAGAAATAGCCATCGTTGGTACAGCCCTGCTTAAAACCTGGGAGAATGATGGTGAGGAAGCCTTCCGAAGGCACTTGAATTCGTTAGCTGATGCAAGAGTCTAGTTTTACTGTATATGTCTTTGAAAATTACTGAAGCTGATATTGAAGCATATCAGAATGATGGTGCAGTATTAATTAAAAACCTTCTCAATGATCAAGAAGTTTCAGACTTGCGGGAAGGTATTGAGGCAAATATTTCTAATCCCAGCTTAAATTCCAAGATTGCCAGTAATGAAAACGATCCCGGCTGGTTTCTTGAAGATTTCTGCACCTGGCAGGAAAATCCGTCATACCAGAGGATAATTTTCCAAAGTTCTGTTCCTGAAGCTGCTGCAAAACTTATGCGCTCAAAGCAGGTGCGCTTATACCATGACCATATGCTGGTAAAGAAAAAGGGAACTGTACAAAGGACTCCCTGGCATCAGGACCAGCCGTATTATAACATTGAAGGGAAGCAGAACATCAGTTTCTGGATCCCAGTTGATCCAGTTCCCCTGGAATGGACACTCGAACTGGTAGCAGGCTCCCATAATGGGCCATGGTACATGCCAAGAAATTTCCTTGAAAATCAGGCAAAATGGTTTCCTGAGGGAAGTCTCAGTGAAATACCAGATATAGACGCAAATCCGGAAAAATATCGAGTATTGAAGTGGGTACTCGAGCCGGGAGACGCTGTAGCCTTTCACATGCTGACATTGCACAGCGGTGAAGGGACAGGAGCACTTCGCAGGGTATTTTCTATTCGGATGTTAGGGGATGACATAATACATGCTCCTCGCAGCTGGAAAACCTCCCCTGATTTCCCTGGTCTTTCAGATCAGCTGCCTGCCGGAAAACCGATGGATCATGAATTATTCCCGCTTGCCTGGCCTGTTAGCCAGGCTTAATTGAAACTTTCCAACCTTCACGCGTAGGCCATGTCAGTCCCTCAAGCTGAAACTCCCATGATGCGTCAATTTAATGCAATTAAACGGGAACATCCGGATAAGCTCCTTTTCTACCGCATGGGCGACTTTTATGAAATGTTTGGGGATGACGCAATAGTGGGCGCAGAAATATTACAAATTGCGCTGACTTCACGTGACAAAAAAAAGAAAAACTCGTTACCCATGTGCGGTGTGCCGTATAAGGCATACGAGCAGTATTTAAATAAGTTAACGGCCGCAGGTTACAAGGTGGCAATTTGCGAACAGCTGGAAGATCCTGCAAAAGCAAAGGGACTTGTGACCAGGGATGTAGTAAGAGTTGTTACTCCTGGCACTACGGTTTCACCACAATTGATTGATCCTGACCGGAACCATTATTTGTTGTCAATAAATGTTGTCTTACGTTCGAAATGTATAGGCATCGCCTTTGCCGATCTTTCTACAGGAGAGTTTGAGGTGGTAGAATTTCATTTGGATGAATCTCATCGTTTCTACGACTTTCTGGCTCAACTTTCACCCCAGGAAGTGATATTGACGCAAAGCAGATCAGAAGCCGAATCCATTTTTCTGGAAGAACTTGTTCGACGCATGGCCCAATTGCTGGATAAGGAAAATGCCTCTGAATTAAAGTCTGCAACATTTCCGGAACACAGGTCGGGACTTCCGAGTGAACATGTGTTTCCTTCCACTGGCCGTTTTAATTTCATTGATCCATATCATTTTGATTCGGCTGCAACGCAGAGAAGTTTGAAAAAACATTTTCAAACCCTGAATCTTTCCGGATTTGGGATTGATGATTTGCCGTATGGGATTTCCGCGGCCGGGGCATTATTGCGTTATCTGGAAGAAACTCAAAAATGTGATTTGAGCCACTTAACTTCCTTGAGAAGACATGCATTTGAAAAAACTATGCTTCTGGACGAGGCCACAGTCGCAAATTTGGAATTGTTTGAAAGTCAGTCCGGAGTCAGAAAACACACACTTTTTCATATTCTCAATCACACCTGTACACCCATGGGCGCGAGACTTTTCAGGCAGTGGCTTCGTCAGCCGTTGTTGGATGCAGGAGAAATTAATCAGCGGTATGACAGTGTTGAAGAATTTAGAAATAATTTTATGCTCTGTGAAAAATTTCGCCAAAGTCTTGAATTCATTCAGGATCTGCCGCGAATAATGGGGCGCATAACTTTACCTGTAGCCGGTGTAAATGATCTTATTGCACTGCGTGAATCGCTGGAACCGTTGCAGATACTGCCATTATATCTTTCTGAACTGAATTCTCCTTTGCTTAAGGAAATTGCCGAAAAATTCGATCCTTTGACTGATTTACTGGATTTGCTGAATCAGCAGCTGAAGGAAGTTCCTTCTTTAAAACTGACAGAAGGTGGTTATATCGCGGACGGAGTTTCAGAAGAATTGGATCAGCTTCGTGATATTTCCAGAAATTCCAAAGAATATCTTAACCAAATGCTTCAGCGTGAGCGGGAACTTACTGGAATTACTTCATTAAAAATCA
Source organism: uncultured Pseudomonadota bacterium (assembly GCA_913052275.1). Taxonomy (GTDB): domain Bacteria; phylum SAR324; class SAR324; order SAR324; family NAC60-12; genus Arctic96AD-7. Next base: position 7,918 of record CAJXDX010000011.1, read on the forward strand.
GTTACAACAAAGTATTTGGATACTTCCTTGAAGTCAGTAATGCACATAAATCTTCTGTCCCGGAAAATTACATTCGCAAACAAACTTTAGTCAATGCCGAACGTTACATTACAGCCGACCTGAAAGAGTTTGAGGAAAAAATTCTTACTGCGGAAGAACGGATAGGTGAGCTGGAATATGAACTTTTCCAGCAACTGAAAGTTGAGCTTAACTCGAACACATTGCGTGTTCAGAAAACCGCCCAGGATATTGCGGTAGCGGACACACTGGCAGGATTAGCACATGTTGCCGAACATAATCACTATACTCGGCCAAGCCTGCGATCACTGGAGGCCCCAAGGAAATTGTTTCTCAGGGAATGTCGTCATCCTGTAATTGAGCGGATTGATTTGGGCGAAGAATTTGTGCCTAATGATTTGGATTTGCAGGATACAAAGTGCAGAATCATGCTGATAACCGGGCCTAACATGGCTGGAAAGTCCACATACATGAGGCAAGTAGCACTGAATATTCTCATGGCACAATGCGGTTGTTTTGTGGCAGCTTCCAAATCAGAGTTATCTGTGGTGGATCGAATTTTTACACGTGTTGGTGCATCTGATAATCTTACACTTGGTCAAAGCACATTTATGCTGGAAATGAACGAAGCAGCTGCAATTTTAAACAATGCTACTGACCGGAGTCTAATAATTCTGGATGAAATTGGGCGAGGCACAAGTACCTTCGATGGAATAAGCATTGCCTGGGCTATTGTTGAGTTTTTACACAAATTGAATGCCCTCACACTTTGTGCGACACATTACCATGAATTGACCGCACTTGCTCAGGAACTTAAAGGGATTGAAAATTTCAGTGTGCGTGTTGAGGAAGAAGGAGAGCAAATTGTATTTTTGCGCAAAATTGTGTCCGGAGAATCAGATAAAAGTTATGGTGTGCAAGTAGCAAGGCTGGCAGGATTGCCAAAAAGTGTGGTCAAACGCGCGCTTGATGTGATGGAACAGCTGGAAGAGACATCAATGGTCCGCCATTTGCCTGTACATAAAGATAAGACAGAAAAAAAACAGGATTTGTCTGCTGAAATAAGGGAAAAACCAGTCAGTGCTCGATATGATTCCGGAGATGCAGATCCCCAGTTGTCAATGTTTCCGGAAGAATCACTTTTTCTTGATGAGTTACGTAATCTGAATTTAAATGAAATGACTCCCTTGCAGGCACTGAATTATCTTCATGAATTAACCGACAGGTTAAGAAAATAATGCATGTGAATCATGCAGGAAAAATTGTAAACCTTTAGCGTATTCCTGAAAAATGCGAATTGCAGTATATCCGACTAGTGCAAATCCACCAACTTATGGTCATGCGGATATTTTAGTAAGAACTGCCAAGCAGTTTGATCATGTTTATTGGTCTGCAGCAATGAATACTGAAAAACAGTATATCTTTGATGCAGAAGTACGCAAGCGTATGATGAATGAATACGTGCAGCACTATGATCTGAAAAATGTTACCGTTGAATCCTTTACTGGATCAACGATTCGTTACGTGCAGGAACGGAACGCAAAAACAATCGTAAAGGGTTTACGCAGTTTGGAGGATTTCCAGGGCGAATTTCAGCAAGCTGTAGGCAATAAAGGCATTGATCCTGAAATTGAAACCTTTTGCCTGTTTGGAAAACCGGACCTTTTTGCGATAAATTCAACTCTTGTTCGCGAACTGGCATATCTGGGAGAATCAATCGAAGCCTATGTTTTGCCTTCCGTGGCAGAAATAGTGAAGAATATTATCCAAAATAGTTCCAACTCATAATCCACTACAGTCAGTAAAAATGGGTTTTAACAAGCTGCGCATAGATTATCTGTTTTTCGGAGGAACAGGTTTTTTTTTGATGATGTCAGTTTGTACTGCTGATTTTCAAGATCCTACCGTTTTTAATCAGCTGTATCCCTCTAATGGAATAAGCAACTGGACCGGCTTGATAGGTGCAATAATCGGCGGATCATTGCTGGAAGTATTCGGACCGTCTGCTTTGCTTCTTGCATGGCTTTTTATAAGGATCAATTTGCATCATCCTCGCAGAATATCAAGATTTTCCGGTACGTATTATGCGTTTGTACTTGTGTTTCTGCTTTCGATTGTTCATGAAATTGTTTTAAGAAATCATTTTTTAGATGCAGCTGATTTAAATTATTTTTGGCAAAATGGTTATGCCGGCAAATTGGCATTAGGCTGGATTGAATCGACTGCATATCCGGTCTTATATTTAGCCGGTGTAATTGGAATGTTCATTTTGTCTGTTTTGCGCATGTTTCATGTTCTTTCTCCACTGCCTTTCATTTCAGGATTCTTTTCCATATTGTATAATCTACTTTCCTTTATAGCTGGTAAAATCAGCCGTCCTCACACCGTAGACTTTCCTCCCTCCAGGCAATTAACTGATTTTAATCGTAATTTGCGCATTGAAGAATACCCTGCTTCTTAAAAATAATTTTCGAGCAGGTAAAACAGTACTTAAAAATTAACCCGTACAGCAGAATCTTGATAATTTGACAGAATCAGGAAATACTCGAATTACTGCACAAATTTTTGAAAAATTAACTGTCTGAGAATAAATTGCAAATATTGAATTACTGAAAGAATTATGAAGATAAAAATATTTTACTGTGTTGTCTGAAACTATGAACCACGCGCAGCCGGTCTGGCAGCGGAATTAAAAAAGGCTTTTGGGGTAGACTCAGAACTTGTCTCTGGAAAAAGGGGGGATTTTGAAGTGGTAGTTGATGGGAAAAAAGTTTTTTCCAAGCAGAAGCTGTCCAGGTTCCCTGAGCCCGGGGAAGTTTCAAAAATCATCCGGAAAAGATTTTTTTAAAGAAGATACTCTCCTGGAAATGAAAAACAGTTTTATTGATAAAACTCACAATATCATGAGCGAAACTGTCACAAAATATTCTGTTTCAGTATTTTTACAGGGAATTTAATGGATTTGAGGTTGGACTGTTGTATTTAAATAACCTGACCTCATTTCAGGTGCAGGGAACTCTTAGAAATCGGCCTTGAGTGCGGCACGAATTTCCCGTTTCAGATCTTTATTGCGCTGTTTTGCTGCGGCTTCACGTTTAAGACGTTTTGCCAGAGATGGCTTACAGTGGAATTTTCGTTTTTTAATCTCCTTAAAAAGACCCTCCCGGATCAGAGTGCGCTTAAGCTGCATCATCGACCTTCCTACGTTGCCGTCGCGAACTTCAACTTTTATTGGCATGAAAAACCTGTTTATGTAAAAAAAATTTTTCTAAAACCATTAGCATCTCATTAAATATTAATAATTGCAATTCTTTACGTTATTATTCAGTTTTTTCTTCCGGAACAGGAAGAGCGGCCCTTTTTTTCAGTTCAAGCAATTCCATTTCCATATCAGGAGATTCATGCTCCAACTCCTTAAATTTTTTTTCTAAGCTTTCCTGATCAGATTCCATGCTGATTTCCTGGTAAGCTTCTGCCCTTGCCTGCAGGTTTTCCACCTTTTCTTCTGCACGTTCAATTGTGTCCATGATGCCGGATGTATCTCCAAGGCCTTCAATAGTTTTATAAATATTTTCCTGAGCTTCAGCCTGTTTTTGCTTTACGGATAGAAGTCCCTGCTTGCGTTTGATTTCATCAATTTTGTCTTCCATTGTCTGATAGCTCTCCTTGAGAGAATCAGCGTTGTTTCGATGCATTTCCAGTTGTTTTTCAAAATCCAGGGCCCTTCGAAGATGTTCATTTTTACGCGTGAGCGCCTCCTTGGCTAAATCATCTTTTTCATTTTGTACAGCAAGAATTGCCTTCTGCTCCCATTTTTCCGCCTCCTGGTGTTCTTTTTCCGTGTCACGCTCCAAACGTTTCTGTAAAGCTAAAGCCTCAGTCATTTGCTCTTTTGCTTTTTTTTTCTGAGCCTCAAGATCAGAAATCATTTGTTTGATCATTTTTTCCGGATCTTCTGCTTTGTCAAGCAAATCGCTGGTAGTTGCGCGAAACAGGTTAAATATACGTGTCAGTATTCCCATATCTGTTTTGGAATAATAGATTTAGAAAAGTTGTTTTCGTTTATTTGATGGTAAAATATTTAGTGCTTCCCTGTATTTTGCGACAGTTCTCCGTGCAACTTTAATTCCACTTTGACGCTCCAGAACGTCCGCAATCTGCAAGTCTGTGTAAGGGGATTTTAAATCTTCTTTCTGTACCATCTGCAGGATCATATCTTTGATTCGTTTAGATGAAACTGCTTCCCCTCTTGCCTGATCAATTCCGCTGGTGAAGAAATATTTCAATTCAAAAATTCCCTGGGGAGTATGCACATATTTGTTTGTAGTGATCCTGCTGACAGTTGACTCATGCACGTCTATATCTTCAGCAACATCCTTGAGCACAAGAGGACGCAAATAATGAATACCTTTATCAAAGAATTTTTTCTGGAAACGCAAAATGCTTTTTGTCACACGGTAGATAGTTTTTTGTCTCTGCTCAATACTTTTCAGCAGCCATTGACCTGCCTTCACCTTCTCCATTATATAGTCTTTTGTAAGACTGCCGTCATCTTCCAGAGAATTGCTCAAATCCTTGTAATAATTGCTGATGCGAAGACGTGGCATTCCCGTGGAATTCAGTGCCACCTTGTATTCATTGTCCTTCTGGTAAATATAGACATCAGGAATTATGTAATGATGAAAGGGATTTGAAATGAATTCCCTGCCGGGTTTAGGCTCAAGTGACATAATCAGGCGATATGAATCAATAACCTGTTCAATATCCTGCTTTTGTCTGCGTGCAATTTTTTTGAGATCTTTCGATTCCAGAAACTGCATATCATGCTTTACAATGCGGGAACTTAAGCTGTCGCTCTCTCCCAGCATTTCCAGCTGAATTAAAAGGGATTCCTGTAAGCTTCTTGCACCAACTCCATTAGGATTAAACTGCTGGATTTTATTCAATACTGATTCTACGAATGCACACGCAGCAGGCAAAATTTCAGGTTTTGCAGTTTTTTCCTCTTTCAGCTTGCCGTCTTCATTTAAATTAGACTCATTCTCCTGGGAGTTTTTTTTCTTATGCGTGGTTTTGCCTGACTGAAACTTAAGGTCACACAAATCTGCATCAACTTCAGGAAGTTCAGGAAGTTCTCCTTTTTTATGTTTTTTAATGATCCTGCTGTACAAATCCTGCTGTGATTCCAGCAGTTCGCGAATACTGGTTACCAGGAATCCGTCATCATCAATATTTCCGATCAGGTAAGCACCAGCCTCATATTCGAGGGGGGTAAGTTTCTGCATATCTAACTGCCACATCAAGTGATCTGCCAGGGATTCGGTTTGTGCGGCTGTTATGTCAATTGAGGGGCTTTCTTCGTCATCAGTGTTTATGTGGTAACGGCGCTCCTGGTATCCTCCGAATTGCTCTATTTGTTCAATATATTGCTGCCAGTCAATTTCGTCCTGCACTGAATTCTCCTGCTCATTTTCACGAGCAGTCTCGAATTCCTCTGTATCCGTGACCACTTCAGGTGTTTCCTCAGTCTCGGAAGATTCCTGCGATTCTTCAGTTTTACTGGGGAAAGTATCCATGTCCATACCTTCCTCAAGAACAGGATTTTCAATTAAAGTCTGTTCGATTAATTCCTCCAGTTCTGCACGTGACAGTTGAAGGAGTTTTATGGCCTGCTGCAGCTGCGGAGTCATAATGAGCTGTTGGCTCATCTTCATCTGCATTTTCATCTGCATTGCCATAAATCCTCTTTATCTCGGTTGAATGTTTTCAGGTGATTATTTATACAGTATGCTTAAAACACATGGAATCAACATGCCTGCTACTAGTTTTGCTCCAAGTTGATAAAAAGTCAAACCTACATGGAGAATGTTTTTCCCAGGTAAACTTTCCTTGCCTGATCATTTTCTACCAATTCATCCGGAGTTCCATCAATCAGCAGCTCACCTTCGTTCATAATATATCCATAATCTATTATTCCGAATGTCTCACGCACATTATGATCTGTGATTAACACTCCAATATTTCTCTTTGCAAGCTGTTGAATAATTGTTTGAATATCTGCAACTGCAATGGGGTCAACTCCTGCAAAAGGTTCATCCAGCAGCATGATTGACGGTTCAAGCACCAGTGCCCGGGCTATTTCAGCTCTTCTGCTTTCCCCGCCAGAGAGCGCATATCCTTTTATTTTCCGTACATGTTGAATTCCAAGTTCAGACAGCAGGGAATCAAGCCGCTCCTGTTTTTCATTGCGGCTTAACGGAAGCATTTCCAGCACAGCAATCAGGTTTTCCTCTACTGTAAGTTTGCGGAAAATAGAACGTTCCTGGGAAAGATATCCCAGTCCGGCTTTTGCTCTCTTGTGCATGGGGAATCCGGTGATGTTCCGGCCGTCTAAATGAATAGACCCCTCGTCAGGACGCAGAACACCGACTATCATGTAAAATGCTGTAGTTTTTCCTGCACCGTTTGGACCCAGCAGACCGACGACCTGACCCTGAGAGACCTGGAGTGAGATTCCTTTTACGGCATGTCTTCCCTGATATGATTTTTTCAGATTTGTGGCCTCAAGTTTTCTCGCCATCAAATCATATCTCCGTATAAATCTGCATTGACAAAATTCATAATTTTCTTTATAATCTGGGCAACTTAAACCAAATTAATTGTAACAGAACGGGACAGATATGCCAATCTATGAATACCTCTGTGCGAGTTGTGGATATCAATTTGAAGAAGTGCAGAAGTTCAATGATCCATCACTTGAGGAATGTCCAGATTGCGGAAAAAATAGTGCAAGGCGCCAGGTTTCAATAAGTGCGTTTCACCTCAAAGGAGGAGGCTGGTATAAAGACGGGTATTCCGGCAAAAGCAATGAATCTGAAAAAACAGAAAAATCCGGAAAAGAAAAAACTGACGACTCAGACAAGAAAACATCAGCCAAGGACAAACAGCCTTCTGCTGAAAAATCAGGTACGGCTGCAAACAAAGAATCAACTTCCAGCAAGAAATCCGAATCTACGGGCAAAGAAAAAGCCGCCTGAAATTTTTTGCTACCACTTTCAAAAAATCCACTTATCTTCATGCAAATATTTTTCCGGCAAACTTTAATTCTGGTCTGGAAAGATATACTGATTGACTTGCAGCGCAAGGACAATTTACTGTCCATGCTCTTGTTCGCAATACTGGCCCTGCTGGTTTTCCAGTTTGCTATGGGCAAGGAACCTGAAATGTTCCTGACTGCCCTTCCGGGAGTAATCTGGATAGTTACTTTGATGAGCGGCGTGCTTGGGCTGGGGAAATCTTTTGTACAGGAAATGGAATCAGGTTGCATGGGAGCGTTGTTGATCGCACCTGTTGACCGCAGTGTTTTGTTTTTAGGTAAAATGCTCGCCAACACCATGTTTCTGCTGCTCACCCAACTTCTGTTTGTCCCACTATGCATGTTTATTTTTGAAATTGATGTTGTAAGCTGGACAGGGCTGTTCCTGGTTTTGCTTTTTGGCACTATCGGTTTCAGTTCATTAGGAACCTTACTGACCGTAATGACTTCAACTGTACGCGGCAAAGAAATTTTGCTGCCAATTCTTATTTTTCCCCTTATGGTTCCAAGCCTTCTGTGTGTTGTCCGCCTGATGGAAAATCTATTTTTTGGATTACACCAGCAGGAAGTCTGGTCATGGTGGAAATTGCTTGTTGGATTTGACATAGTTCTCTTTACACTGACTATTCTGGGATTTGAATTTGTAGTTGAAGAATAACTGTGTTTCCTTAAAAACTCTTGTAAATTATCCATGCAAAGTTAGAATGAAATTTCTTAATTAACTGCTGTTTGGGGCGTAGCCAAGTGGTAAGGCAACGGGTTTTGATCCCGTGATTCGCAGGTTCGATCCCTGCCGCCCCAGCCAGTAATTTAAGTCCATCTGCTTCATTCTTCCTCAAGCTTCACTGCACAGGGAATATCCGTTCCCCGTAGAATGACTGAAATTTCCCCATTAAAATATCTACAATGGCGGCCCATAGGTGTCTGTGACTCAGGCTCCGGGAAGGAGCGCAAGGCCAGGATGTTTTCCAGGTCAGATCTTGCCACGGTGACAGCACCTGACGTTAACAGGGGAAACTGGCGCCAAAATCAGGAAGTAATGCAGCTGATTGCACGTTACGCAAGTGAGGTTGCAAAACTTTCAGCGTTGACTGATGGAATGTCTTCTCCAGAAATTTCCGAGATAAAATTGGTTGGAGCAGTCCTCGGACTGGATCAGACTCCAATTTTAAACCAGGAGTCATCAGATGGGAAGGTGCAGTTTTTCCAGGTTAGTTTCAGGGATGGCAAACCAAAAAAAACTTCATATATAAACTGGAAAAAATGGTTAAAATTCTTACTGATTGCTGCAGGATCAATTATTGCGGTGATATTGATTTACCTGGCGATAAGTCAGATTTCCAAATTGCCTGACCGGGGCACAAAAAGAAATGAATCCTGCAGTTCGAACAGGCAAAATCAAGCATACGCTGAAGAAATACAGTCTATTCGCAAAACGCTGCAAATGGATCTGTCACGACTTCCTGAATGGTCTACTTTCAGACAGGCACGTGTGCAATGCGCCTCAGGCAAATTAAAACTTATTAAGCAGGAACAAAGATTACTTCAGTGTTTTTTAACAGTTCGCAACCGAATTAATGACTTGCCAGCATCTGCAAGGCCTGATCTGGGTCAAATTGAGTCCTGTGTTCAGACTCTGTGCAGCCGGGGGCTTCCACACCTGTCTTCTCTCTGCAGGCGTTTGTGAAAATTACGCAACATGTTTATGTTGACAGATAAAAAAACCGGGGTTAGACTTTTCCCACCTGTTTAAGCTGATAAATGGTGATAATAAGGGGAATTTAATCAGCCGGCATTTTTGAAGATATTTGTTTAACTTACAGCATGATCGAAAAAAAACATATTGGACATGAGTTCAGTCCCGTGACTGTGCCTGTTGAAGAGGGACGTCTTAAATTCTTGGCAAAGGCTCTTGGAATGACTCAGGAAATCTATACTGATCCTGATGCAGCTGAGGCTGCAGGCCTACCCGGGCTGCTGGCTCCTCCCACATACCCTTTTGTGCTGGAAATAGACGCGCTGGAATTAGTTGATTTGGTAAATTTGCTGGGAGAGACCCTGGGGAAATTATTGCACGGAGAAGAAAATTTTACTTACCACGGGCCTATATATTCAGGAGATGAAATTACGGTACGTAAAAAAATAACTGATATAATTGACAAAAAAGAAGGCACTCTGCAGTTCGTTATTTCTCAAACGGAGTTCATCAATCAGCATGACGTAAAGGTTGCTGAAACTCTCACAAATTACGTTTTTCGACATTAACAAAACATTAAAAAATAATTATTCAATCAGCACAGCATAATGACAGTTCCAACATTTGAATCACTGAAACTAGGAGATGATATTCCTGCTTTAAAAGTTCCGCCCGTTTCCCGACATACTCTGGCTCTGTATTGCGGGGCCTCCGGAGATCATAATCCTATTCATGTTGACCTGGATTATGCAAAATCGGCCGGGCTGGATGACGTGATTGCACATGGCATGCTTTCCGCTGGTTATCTGGCCAGGATGCTTACAGACTGGGTGCCTCAATCCGCTATCAGGAGCATAAATAATCGTTTCACTGCCATGACTCATATTGGCGACAGTGTAACCTGCACAGGAAAAGTTGTAGAAAAATTTGAAAAGGGGAACGAAAAACTGGTCCGACTTGAAATGCAGGCTCACACCCCAGAAGCTCAGACAATAATTGCTGAGGCGGTGATTGCTTTAGAATAGAATGTCTGCACCCCTTTCTTCATTAAAAATTCTCGATTTCTCCACACTGCTTCCAGGACCATTTGCTTCAAAAACACTTGCTGATTTAGGCGCAGAAGTTTTAAGGGTAGAGACCTCCTCGCGTCCTGATATTACAAGAAGTCTCCCGGCAAATGTGAAGGGCGGCTTGAATGCCCATGCCTCCCTGAACCGTTCAAAACATTCCATCGGGTTAAACCTCAAACACCCAGAAGCAGTCAAAATTGTAAATCAGCTGATCAAAAAATATGATATTGTTCTGGAGCAATTCCGTCCAGGTGTGATGAAGAGGCTCGGGCTGGATTACCAGCAACTGTGCAAACATAATCCCTCACTTATATTTTGTTCCCTGACTGGATATGGACAGACAGGACGTTACAGATACCGTGCCGGGCATGACCTCAATTACCTGGCAATTTCGGGAGTCAGCAACTACAGTCGCCGCAAAAATGAACTGCCTGTACCACTAGGAATTCAGGTGGCTGATGTTGCAGGAGGATCATATCATGTGGTTATAGGAATTTTGTCTGCGGTGATTCACCGTCAGCTGACAGGTGAAGGGCAGGCTATAGATATCAGTATGGCGGATGCTATGTTCAGCATGAATGTTTTTGAAGGCGCAAACTGGCTGGCCGGTGGTGACGGGGCAGAGCCTGAATCTACTTTTCTCAATGGAGGCACCTTTTACGATTATTATAAGACGCAGGACGGACGCATCGTTTCTGTCAGCAGTCTGGAGCCTCATTTTTTTGCCGCATTGATCAATGCAATGGAGCTTCCGGAAACATTGCTGGAGATTTCACTGTCTGACCAAAACTCTCAAAAAAGGTTGAAGAAAATCCTTAAAAAACGCTTTTTAGAGCGTCCGTGGTCTGAGTGGGAAGTTGCGTTTGCTGATTGTGATGCCTGTGTTGAACTGGTTCTGGAATTACCGGAAGCAATGGAACATCAGCAATTCAAAGACAGAGAAATGTTTGTGGATGTCCCTGATTCATCCGGATCAACTCAGAGGCAGATAGCATCACCATTCAAGTTTTCATCCTGCAAACCGGAATATCGGCATGCTGGTGTTGAACTTGGTGAGCAGACGGACATGGTGCTTAAAGAACTTGGATATTCACTTAAACAAATAAATGAACTAAAAAAAGCGGGAGTTTGTGAAGATTATAAAACCAGTTAATCATGCCTAAGATGCCAAAAAAGACTGGCAAACTGCCGCAGCAGAAAGCTGTATTTGCATTTTCAAAGAGGAATGTAATAATTCAGGAAGATTGTATGCAGCTGGCTTTGCTTCAAAAAAGCACTGGAATCTGAAGTCTTAAGAAAAGGAATTTGTCTGCCCACAGAAAATCTGTAAAACAATTTTAAATTAGACATTACAAAATAAGACACGCCGGTTTCAGCTCCCATTGCAATTTCATCTTCATAAGACGTGTTGCTTCCAGTTGCAGCAAAACGGGTTTTGGTAAACTGGATTCCTGCACCATAGTGCAAATAAAAATTCATGCTTATTTTTGGGTAAAGTATGTACCAAAAATTATTTTGAATTACTTCCAGT
>CAJXDX010000012.1 GCA_913052275.1 uncultured Pseudomonadota bacterium
TTTCTGCTAATTGTCTGGAATAAACCAAAACTAATTGCAGACACTATTGCCCATAGTACACCGCTCAATAAATTATCTCCCTGATATATTTGAAACTCGGAATTGCCTTTTTAAGCAAATTGTTTGTAAGAAAAAACTTTCCCAACATATAAATTTTTAAATTAAATTTATTTAACATCAAATAAGTTGATTTAAATTAATGAAAATACAAATATAAATACATCCCTAAATGCAGGACAGTTATTCTAACTGTATTTCAATTTCATTCTCAAGTTGTGATTAAATTGTATATTATATGTTTCCCCGATTATTTTTTGATTTAATTTAAGCTTTTTTTACCAAAAAATTGAGGTGTTTTCTGCAGCATCAGATTCTTAAATACTATTAAAAAAATTAAACGATTTATTATTTAATGACATACTAATCAGCACCCATGGGTTAAATTATGGCAAAATTATTCAAAAAGAACGAACTGCCCAGTTATATCTCAACACGGGACAAACGAGAAAGGCTGGATTTAATTACTGAAAATGTCCCAGTTGGAGCAAAACATCTTCGTGCGGACCGAATTATCTATCACGAAGGTGACAGTTGTGCCCGGCACTATCATATTGGCAGCCACCATGTTTTTGTGATTCTGGAAGGAGAAGGATTCATTTCTACACCTGACTCAAAGCAACTTATTAAGGCAGGTGAAGTTGCTTTGATTGAGCCCAAGGAAATCCACTGGTTTGAAAATAATACAGAAGGAAATTTTGAATTTATAGAGTTTTGGGTTCCTCCTCCAACAGAAACAATATGGATTGATGAGAACGACATATGAACTTGGAAACCGGTTGGTTGAGTTTCAGCCAAGAAATAATTTCATAAAAATACAACAAAAAGATTAATCGAAACTGCTAACTTTAAACATGCCAAGGATAATTAAAAAAGAAGATATACAATGTCATCCACAGATTCCGGGTTTTCAGATTAAATCAGTAACAGAAGCTTTAAATCAGGACTCTCAGGTAATGGAAGTAAAACGCCTTATTCTTGATCCCAATATTATTAGTCCTGAATTCACACATACTGATATTGATCAGTTACTATATGTGATAAAAGGTGATGGAATTGCAAAAGTTAACAGTACAGAGTTTCCACTTGATAAAGAAAGTATACTCTGGCTTGAATCAGGAGAAAAATATCACTTCATTTCCGGAAGTTTGGGATTAGAAATTCTCCAGGCAACTGCTCCATAAAAGATTAATAAATTTCATAAAATCATAGTAAATTAATAATAATTCCTTACAATTAAGTTCAATTTATTGGTTTGTAGAACACTCCTCTTTTTCATAGAATACACCGATCAAAATGAGTTGAACAAATCCTTAAATATTTTTTTAGGGAAGAGCTTGATCACAACTGAAAAGTTTAAAGCAATTTGAAGAAGATGGCTTTGACAATAGAAAGCAGAATAAATTTGAATGATGGTGTATCAATGCCATTATTCGGTATTGGTGTGTGGCGGATGGAGCCCGGCAGGGAAACCAGGGAAGCAGTAACTTTAGCATTAGAACTCGGTTACATACATATTGACACAGCATCCATGTACAAAAACGAAGAGGATGTTGGAGCAGCAGTGCAGGAGAGCAGCCTGCCGCGGGAAAATTTATTTATTACTTCAAAAGTCCATACAAGTGAAGTTGGATATGATGCAACTTTGGAAGCTTTTGAAAGAAGTCTGCAAAAATTAAAATTATCTTACATCGATCTTTATCTTATTCATAAACCGGTTGAGGGCTTCCGTCAAAATACCTGGAAAGCTCTTGAAAAACTTAAGAAGGATGGTACTTGCAGATCGATTGGCGTCAGCAATTTTTCACCAAGACACCTGGACGAAATACTTGAGATTTGTGAATTTATTCCTGCGGTTAACCAAATAGAGATGAATCCTTTTCTGGCTCAGAAAACCATTTCTGATTATTGCAGATCCAAGAACATTCATATTACGGGATTTTGTCCTTTAGCAAGAACAGAAAAATCTAAAGACCCTGAGATAGTTGATGTGGCAAATGAATGTGGAAAAACCTGGGCTCAGGTAATGATCCGCTGGAGTCTTCAAAAACAGATAACAACAATACCAAAATCAGTAAAACCTCAGAGGATCAGGGAAAATTCAGATGTGTTTGATTTCGAACTGAATGAAAAGCAGATGCAAAGGCTGGATGATCTTGATCAGGGATTTCGATTGCGGCCTGATCCAATGGATTTGCCTTAACAAACTGAAATAATTTAAACATATTTTATATAATTAATTCTTGATTTCAAAAAATAATAAAACTGTTTTAAAAAATTAAACATAGTACATGTCAAATATTCTATTGAAAAAATTATTTTAAACACTTTGCAAATGATAAATTGAACGCCATTAGAAAGGGATCCTGTAATGAACAAAGTTGTAGATGAAATTGATTTTACCAAACCGATTATCCGGCGAAAAAGTCTCTCTGCTTCCAACAACGGGAATATGACAACAACCGTGGAATTTCCAGAGTTTTTCAGTATGACTTTTGATGAGCCGGTAAAACATGGTGGAGAAGGTAAGGGGCCCTCTCCGCTTCAGGGTGTATTAGCGAGTTTGTGCGGCTGTGAAGCTGTTACTTTTAATCGTACTGCCAAAGATATGGACTTTTCATATAACGGATTAAAATTTGATGCAGAATTCACAATTGACATTCGGGGCAGGATGGGTGTGCGCAGCATTGTACCACATTTTAAGACTGTCAGATTACAGGTACATGTCAACACTGAGGAAGAAGAGGAGAGGCTTCGAGAAGTAGTGGAAGAAACAGAAGCTCGCTGTCCGGTATTCAATCTCATTAAAGATGCCGGTGTTGAACTTGAATGTCTCTGGATACGATCAACTCAAAAATGAATTCATTTTAATCATATAAATCAGATAAAAACAAACTATGGGAAAAATTAACAAAGTTGGATGGATTGGAATTGGACGTATGGGATCACCAATGGTTCAAAAAGTACTTGAATCCGGTTACAAAGTTGCAATTTGGAATCGTACCCGTTCAAAAGCGGAAGCATTGACTCCATACGGAGCAGAAATAGTTTCAACTGCTGAGGAACTTTCAACAGTGGATGTGCTTTTTACAATGGTTTCAACAGGTCAAGACCTTGAACAGGTATGTTTCGGTGAAAACGGAGTAATAAGAGAAAATCAATCTCCCAGGATACTTGTTGACTGCTCCTCTATAGGGGCGGACCAGTCCACAGCAATCCGGGAAAAACTCAGTCAGCGTAACTGCCAGCTCCTGGCTGCACCAGTAAGTGGGAACGGAAAGTGTGTAAAAGCAGGGAAATTATCCTCAGTAGTTTCAGGACCCAAAGAAGCATTTGATGCTGTAGAAAGCATTATTAAGGCTTATTCTGTTCAAGGAGTTTCTTATGTTGGTGAAGGAGAACTGGCCCGATTTTGTAAAATTGCACACAATGTACTTCTGGCTGTAGTTACACAAAACCTTGCCGAAATAACCGTCCTTGCGGAAAAGGCTGGCATAACAAGACATGCATTTCTAAGCTTTATCAACAACAGCGTGATGGGTTCAATTTTCAGCCGCTACAAAACTCCTGCTTTAGTCAATCTTGACTGGACAACTACCTTCACTCCATATCTGCTGCGCAAAGATGTGGACCTGGGGCTTAAGGAAGCAAGAGAACTGAATGTCTCAATGCCCGTAACTGCAGCAACACGTGAAGCACTTCAAACACATTTTGGTGCCGCACAGAGTAAAGAAGATCCAGAGGCCTATCTTTCTTCAGACTTCAGTGCTCTGCTTGAAACAGTTGCCGTACAGGCAGGAATTACATTGAAATCAGAAAACAAAACTGTTCCTACTGGTCTGGAAGTTGAGTGAGAAACCCAAAAATATTCATTTCATTCAGCCTGATAAACTTTGATGTGAAAGAACTGTGAAAATAAAAAATAGTACTTTTTCACTGGTACAATTTAAAATAAATGCTGTAGGTTAATTTCACTGCTTCACCAACCATTACACAAGTTCCTGAACAAAAAAAATTATTTGTTCTGTTTGTGATGCTGGCAATAAATGTATTTCACAAAATTAACTTTAAATAAGCTGCTATTTCGTAAATTATGGAAAGAAGAATCGGCATTATAATGAACGGCATAACAGGCAGAATGGGACTGAATCAACACCTCATCCGTTCTGTACTTGCAATAAGAGATGATGGAGGACTTCTTCTTACTGATGGAAGCAAACTGATGCCTGACCCTATTCTGGTAGGACGAAACAAACAAAAACTTGAGGAAATTGCCTCACGTTATTCTGTAGATAGATACACTACTGATCTGGACAATGCCCTTGAAAATACTGATGACAGTGTGTTCTTTGACTCCGCAACTACTAAGATGCGAGTGGAAATACTGAAAAAAGCAATTTCCGCCGGGAAACACATTTACTGTGAAAAACCTGTAGCTGATGATTTGCAGGGCGCACTTGAAATTGCCAAATATGCCAGCCAGAAAGGAGTTAAAAACGGTGTTGTACACGACAAACTTTATCTCCCTGGTCTGATAAAGCTGAAACGTCTCCGTGATGCCGGTTTCTTTGGTAAGATTCTATCTGTGCGTGGTGAATTCGGATACTGGGTATTTGATGGAGAAATTATTCCCGCCCAAAGACCAAGCTGGAATTACCGTAAATCCGACGGAGGTGGAATCATCAAAGATATGCTTTGTCATTGGCGCTATGTACTTGATAATGTAATTGCGCCTGTCAAATCTGTCTCATGTGCTGGAAAAGTTCATATCAGCAAACGCTGGGATGAATCAGGACAAAAGTATGATGCTGATGCTGACGATGCTGCCTATGCTTCTTTTGAACTCGAGGGAGAGATCATGGCACAAATTAATTCTTCATGGTGCGTCAGAGTGAAACGTGAGGATCTGGTAACATTCCAGGTAGATGGTACTTTGGGTTCCGCAGTTGCCGGACTGCATAAATGCTCTATACAGCATCATCTGAACACACCCAAACCAACATGGAATCCAGACCAGCCTCAGACTCTCAGGTTTCATGACCACTGGATGCAGGTGCCTGACAATGCAGATTTCGGTAATGGATTTCGTACTCAATGGGAAGAATTCCTTAGACACGTCGCAGAGGATGGCCCATGGAAATATGACCTTTTTGAAGGTGCCAAGGGAGTTCAACTTGCTGAATGCGCTAGTAAAAGCTGGAAAGAACGCCGTTGGATTGATATCCCTGAAATTCAAATTTGACAAGTGCCAGCACTGGTTTTACCAAAACCTGATAAGACACTGGAAACTCTTGAGTTGAGTGCTCCACCTGATCTCAATATTGAACCTGCCGTATTTTCCCGGACAATTTATGCAGCTGCCCATGTAGTTGCGGACCCCCTCAATGATAATGATCCATGGCTTGATGCAAGCATTGACTGGGATCAAACTATTGCCTTCAGAGAATACCTCTGGGAAAAGGGGCTTGGTGTTGCTGAGGCAATGGACACGGCTCAGCGTGGTATGGGTCTTGACTGGGATACATCAAGGGAATTGATCCGCCTTTCATTGGATGCGGCAAAAGGCTGTAATGGATTGATTGCCTGCGGGGTGGGCACTGACCATTTGTCTCCCAAACCAGACCTTACTGTCAATGAAGTAATTCAAGCATATGAGGAGCAATGCGAGGCAGTGGAAAGATTTGGAGGAAGAATTATTTTGATGGCAAGCCGCGCCCTAACAGCGTGTGCGCGAGGATCAGAAGATTTTTCAGCTGTCTACACAAAAATTCTAAATCAGGTTTCTGAACCAGTCATTATCCACTGGCTTGGAGATATGTTTGATCCTCTGCTTAAGGGGTATTGGGGGTCAGCAGATATTGATCAGGCCATGGAAACATGTTTGTCTATACTGAATGCGAATTCTGCCAAAATCGATGGTATCAAAATTTCACTTTTGTCAAAGGAAAAAGAAATCCTGATGCGTCGGCGTCTTCCGGAAAAGATAAAAATGTACACAGGTGATGATTTTAACTATCCGGAATTAATTCTTGGAGATAAAGAAGGATTTTCGCATGCTCTGCTGGGAATTTTCGATGCGATTGCAGGCCTAGCCGCAGCTGCGGCAACAGCTCTTGGTAAAGAGGACAAACAAACATATAATGATCTGCTTGACCCCACTGTTCCGCTTTCAAGACATATCTTTAAAGCCCCTACAAGGTTTTATAAAACTGGTGTGGTTTTTCTTGCCTATCTCAATGGATTCCAGAAGAATTTCACGATGCTTGGCGGACAGGAAAGTGCACGTTCAACACTTCACCTTGCTGAATTGATTCGACTTGCAAACAGTGCCGGAGCATTGCTGGAACCTGAATTGGCTGCTTCCAGAGCAAAGGCAGTATTTTCATCAAGAGGAATAGGATCATGATTGAAGCCGGGCAAATTTCGCTCAATACTGCAACGGTAAGAGAAAAATGCAATCTCGGGCAGGCCATAGATTTGTGCAACAGATACGGAATAGGAGGAATTGCACCCTGGAGGGAAAAACTCCATGAATGCGGTGTTGATGAAGCAAAAAGAATGATTCAGGACAGCGGCCTGCGTGTCAGCGGACTTTGCCGGGGTGGAATGTTCACTTTGGAAGACCGTCTTTCTCAGAACATACTGGATGACAACAAAAAAGCAGTAGATGAAGCGGCAGCAATTCAGGCAGAATGCCTGGTAATGGTAGTTGGAGGATTAAAACCAAATTCAAAGGATTTGGCAGGAAGCCACAGACAAGTTGAGGAAGGTCTTTTCAAGACTCTGGAATATGCCCGAACAGTTAAAATGCCTGTTGCAATTGAACCTTTGCATCCAATGTATGCTGCTGATAGAGCCTGCGTGAATACTCTCAAGCATGCTTTAGATCTTTGTGATCAGATGGGTGAAGGAATTGGAGTTGCAGTTGACGTGTATCACTGCTGGTGGGACCCGGAACTGGAATCGCAGATTAAACGAGCAGGTAGAAAACGTCTGCTTGCTTTCCACATCTGCGACTGGCTTTTGGAAACAAAAGATCTTCTGCTGGATCGTGGAATGATGGGGGACGGAGTAATTGACATTGCTTTAATAAGAAACTGGATGGAAAGAGAAGGATTTGAAGGTCTTAAGGAGGTTGAAATCTTTTCTCAGGAAAACTGGTGGAAACGTGATCCCGATGAAGTGGTTAGTATCTGCATAGAAAGATCAGCTGTCTGCTGAATTTGCTATCTTCCTGTTTTCTGCAGTAAGCATTCTTCTGTTAATTAAACTCCAAGCCTTGAGGCAATCCAGTCTGCAGACTGAGTTCTGTATTTATAAGCCCTGTTGTTTGCAACATGACCTCCATCTTCAACAAGATTCAACACTACTTCACCTGATGCAGTCTGTGAAAGTTTAAGTGCCTGCTGATGTGGAATCACACGGTCCAGTTTCCCAGCAACAACATAAAGCGGACATGTAATTTTTTCAGCAACATCTTCCAGTGACATGCGAACCGCTACTTCTTTTGCATGCTCCTCATCAGAACTGTGGCTGCGATAAATAAATGCTGATTTAGTCAGCCCGGGCAACTCATTAAAGCATTCAATCAGTTTGAATGGTCCTGTCAGTGAAATACATGCTTTTATACGTTCTTCAAATGCAGCAGCACGAGGCGCATAATATCCTCCAAGACTGACACCCCATATGCCTACTCTATCTGAATCAACATCATTCCTTTTCTCCAACCAGTCCATTACAGATTTTACCGGCACTTCATATTCAGGGCATATTGGCTGTTCATATTCGCTTTCACCCTGTCCTGGGCCGTCAAATACAAGTGTTGCCATACCACGCTCAAGAAAGATTTTTTCATTTGTATCCATTTCTTCCTTCGCGCTGTCAAGTCCAAGGGTCATTAAAATAACAGGCGGTTTTTTTATTCCTGCTGGTTTTCTCAAATTTCCGTAGAATGAATGTTCTCCATGAGGAATATTAACTCTTTTTCCAGGAGGATCAAGAAACGGGAGTGCAAGGTTTCGGCATTCTACTGCCCTTTCATGAGCTTTTTTCATCTGTTCAGGGTCCTGAACAAAAAGGAACTTGCCAAAATGATAACAGACTGCTGCTGTTGTCAAATGCTGAGCTGCTGATAGTGAGTATCCCTGATCCTTTGCCTGATGACCCAAATCTTCGAAGATCTTGGCTTTTTCAGACCATGTGCTGCACCATTGATCCCAATGCTTTACAGTCTCGGTTACATCCTGAAAAACAGACAGGGGTACACCATTGGTAACAAAGCGTCCTGACCAGTGTATCCTGGCTGCTTCAACTCGCGGATCTATTTTACTCATAATCAACCCCAGTCAAGAAATCCAGGCAGCAATTTTCGTTTTTTCAGTGAGCCTATTATTCCGTCAGGAAAATACAGCAATGTGAGAATCATCAGCAAACCTGTAAAAAAGATATTAAGTTCTGATGCACCGAAGTTTGCCAGGATGAACTCATTGATAAATATCATCACGATAGTACCGATTATCGGACCAGTCACAGTTCCCTTTCCGCCAAGTATGCACATCAGTACCATGTTTGCAGCAATCAGGATTATGAAAAAAATGTTTGGTCTGACATACGTGAGATAATCTCCCCAGATGGCACCTGCTGCACCTATCAAATATGCAGAAAGAGCATAGGCAGTAACTTTAATGATCTTTATATTGATGCCGGTTACCTCGCTTTTTATTTCATCGTGAGATATCGAGCGCAGTGCCAATCCAAATTTTGAATGACGGACATACCATGAGAGATAAATGGAAAGAACCATCAGTATCAACAGCGCGTAATAATGGGGAATTTTTGACCATTCCACGGAAAGTGTATTATGCGGCAGTGTTATACCATGCGCACCGCCAACCAGTTCCCATCTGTCAAATAAAGTTCTGAATATCATCAGAAGTGCAATAGATGAAATTATGAAGGACGGACCTTTTACCCGCAGAGTGATTAAACCTATTGCAAATCCGAAAACCGTAGCAATCATGCCTGCAAAAACAGCGGTATAAAAAGGGGAAATTCCATACCTGGCATATATGAATCCGGAAAAATATGCACCTATGCCAAAAAAAACATTGTGCCCAATTGAAATAAACCCTCCGTATCCACCGATAATATTCCAGCTGCTTGACATTGTTATGTATAGGAAAGAAAAAAGAACCATGTGAATCACATAATTATAATTTCCAAAAAACTGAACTATCGGTAAACAGATCAGACTGATCAAAATTAATACTGGAATTATTTTTTTACTGTTTTGCAAATCAGCCTTTCTCTTGAATTAATCTTTAAACACTTTGTTCAATGAATTCAGTCTGTTCGAATACCAAACAAACCTCTTGGTCTGATGATAAGTATTAGAAACAGGGCCAGAAAGAATACCATTGTAGACCATGCTGGAGAATAAAATGCACCCACTAAAGATGAAACAACTGAAAGCACCAGAGCGCCAATCACTGCTCCTGTTAGGCTCCCCATACCACCCAGTACAACCAGCGACATCAAAATGGCGATCCACTCCCAGTGTCTTGACGGGAAAAAACTGAATACGAAACTGACCAGGGACCCTGCAGAACCTGCCAAGGCGCATCCAATAGCAAAGGAAATCAGGCAAACGAATTTCACATTGACTCCAACCAGCTCCGCAGAAGTCCTGTTTTGTGATGTAGCCCTGATCGCAATTCCGAATTCTGAATACTTAAGAAATAAGGCAAGAACAACTATGATACCCAGACTTACCATCCCTGAATATAACTGGGCAAGCGGGATAAATATGTCTCCGATGAAAATTGCGTCAGTGGCATAAGCCGGAGATGCGGTCCGCTGGGTGTTGTGAAATAAAAAGGCTAAAAGTCCGTCAATCACCATTGCTGTACCAAACGTCAACAGGACTGTCATTTCAGAGTAAGTCTGTTGGGCAGCATTTTTTTCAAAAATTAATTTGTAAAGCAACACTCCCAGTAGAGCGACCGTCAAAGCAGCGGCTGGTACAGATAAAATGGGATCTAGTCCAAACAGGATAAACAGCCAATATGAAACAAATGCACCACTGATGATCAGTATTGGATGGGCAAGGTTTACGATTCTCATCACACCAAAGATCAAGGTCAGGCCTGAAACCATCAGTGCATACACAAAACCTAAACAAAGCCCCAAAATTATTACTTGAAGAATCTCCATCATTTTTTTAAAGCTTTCCCTAAATACAGATCACGAAGACTCTGGTCCTGCAAAACTTCATTTGCAGGTTTTTCAAATACCAGTTTCCCAAGATCCA
This sequence comes from uncultured Pseudomonadota bacterium, assembly GCA_913052275.1. Taxonomy (GTDB): domain Bacteria; phylum SAR324; class SAR324; order SAR324; family NAC60-12; genus Arctic96AD-7. Next base: position 10,367 of record CAJXDX010000012.1, read on the forward strand.
TTACTACACCATAACCTGAGGTTTGAAGCCCCTTGATTGCGTTTTGTTCAACCAACAGAACTGCTATCCCGCTTGATGCAATTTGTTTAATATGACTGAAGGTTTGTTCAACCAGTGATGGTGCCAGACCAAGTGAAGGTTCATCAATCAGAATTATTTTTGGTTTAATTGTAAAAGCACGTGCGTAGACAAGCTGCTGCTGCTGACCTCCAGACATTGTACCGGCAATTTGTTTTAAACGTTGGCCCAGTACAGGGAACATCCCAATTGCTGCTTTAATCCGGGATGCGGCAAGTGCTTTATCTTTAATTGAATACGCACACATGCGCAAATTCTCTGCAACAGTAAGATTAGGAAAAATTGCTCTTTCCTGTGGAAGGAAACATATCCCAAGCCTCATTATCTGGTAAGCTTCTTTTCCGGATAAATTTTTTCCCTCAAAAAAAATATCGCCAGACCGGGGCTTAAGGATGCCTGCAACAGCTTTTAATAAGGTTGATTTCCCTGCTCCGTTTGGACCAATAATGCATTTCACTTCACTCTCGTTAAGTGACAAACTGAAATCATGAACAATGTCCGGCCCATATCCATAACCGGCAGTTACATTTCTGATACTAAGTAAACTGGTCATTTAAGCATTAGTTCCCAAATATGCATCAAGTACTTCAGCATTTTTCTGAATCTCCGTTGGTTGTCCCTGGGCGATGATCATGCCGGCTGACATCACTATAACTTCATCACTAATCTCCATAACCAAATCCATATTATGCTCAATCAGAAATATAGTTTTACCCTGATTTTTCAGTGTAACCAGCTTTTCGATAATATCTTCCAGCAGCCTTAAATTTACACCAGCAGCGGGTTCATCTAGCAGTATTAATTCCGGATCTGCCATTAACACAGTACCGAGGTCCAGTAGTTTTTTTTGTCCAAATGACAATGATCCCATATCCATGTCAGCCAATGCTGAGATGCCTAGAAATTCCATGATCTCGCCTGCTTTTTGCCTGTTTTCCATGGTTATCGCAGGTAGCAGTAAGTGACTCCCAATTCCACCTGCTGTATGCAAAACAAGATTTTCTGTTACAGATAAATGATCAAGGGTTCGTGTAATTTGAAAGGACCTGCCAATGCCCAGCCTTGCGATTTTATGTGTAGGCATTAAATCAAGTCTGCGATCCTTGTAAATAATTTCTCCGGAATCAATGGGATAGATTCGAGAAATGCAATTAAACAGTGTCGTCTTACCTGCCCCATTAGGACCGATCAGTGCGGATATAGTGCCTTTTTTAATCTCAAAACTACAACCATCAACTGCAACAATTCCTGCAAATGATTTAGTTGCATTATTTATTTTCAGCATTTACTGATCTTAAGATTTTATAATTATTCTTTTAGAAATAAGAGTGCAGAAGAATTGAAGAGGGACCGGTTCAGTTAATGTTTTCAAAGCCGGTTTTTCCGAGATGTTCATCAAGATTCAGCAACCTATTGAACCGCTGCTGACCCATGGTAAATCCAACAAAATAACCAAGTTCAATTATTTGCTCTTCACTAAAATGCTTGTAAAGACGATTCCAGAAATCGTCATCTGTTTCAAGATCCCAGGTAATAGCCTGTGAAAGTGAAAGCGCTGCCTTGGTGAGTTCATCATAATTTTCAGATTTTTCAAAATCAAGCAGATCCCTGTAATCATCCTCAACAAGTCCATCATCAGCAGATTTTGAACTTCTCTGGTTGCCGCAATATTTGCATTGAACCGACTTGGATACATAAACGCGGCAAAGTTCCTTGAGATTATGATCAACCTTTCCTTCAATAAAAACATCGTTCCATGTGTTTTGAAAAGACCAGAAAACATTAGGAACTCTAGCCCTTATTGCCTGACTTTCCGCTCGAGGAGTGCCTTTGATAACTGATTCAGATATTGCTTCGAGTATTTTTTGATCATTTACTTTCTCAGGACTTATATACTGAATTCTTAACTTTGACATGGATTGCAAATTCAATTATTCATGCACAGTATTTAGAATCAAACAAAATCCCACAAAAAAAGGGCAGCCGTTAAAAAAACAACTGCCCTTATCAATTAACCTCTCAGTTAATAGACTACCAAGCAGGCTTGGGGCTAACGATTGGTGATGCCTGAAATTCATTAGTTGGATAAATGAATTTCAGTTCTCTACCTTGCCATTGTACTATCAGAGCCTGTTTATTTATCGGCAAGCCGGTTGCATCCCAGTAGTAATCTCCAAGAATCGTTTTGACTGGATTCCTTGAGCTCCTTGTATGCAGCCAGGCCATTATTCTGTCATTATCAACTGAACGGGTAGCATTTACAGCCTGGTCAATTCCCTGGCAAAGAGCAAAAGTAATTGCTACATCTTCGTCAGGAAGCTTGCCATTCATGGCTTTGTATTTTGCAACAAAATCAGAGTTGTTCATCCTCTTTCCGGCAAGCGTACCATTAAAGGGGGCTTTCTCATGCCACGCAGAGTAAATCATAATTCCTTCTGTAGCATCTCCAAGTCCCTCAAGAAACTCTGACTGGGTTCCTTGTGTCAGCATAAGATGTTTAGGATTATGACGTACAGTTTTGAGCGCTCGAGTAAGCTGAACCGCTTCCTCAGGTGATGCCATCATACCGATAACCATTTCTGCACCGGAATTCTTGATTGAATTTGCTAAAGTCAGCCAGTCCGAAAATCCTTCTTCAGGCCACTGCTCGTGATAAACCAGTTTCATTCCTGCCTGAGCTATGTAGCCTGGTGCCATGTCTTCAACAAGCTTTCCGCTACCTGGTAATTTCACTTTATTGCCCAGCAGACCGTTAGCGATCGAATTTGCGAAAAAATCGTCAGCATGTACAAGGGCCACTGTCTTTGGCTGGTCTTCAGCAGACGCACGGTCTTGAACCACTCCAAGAAGCTGTTTTCCGTAATATTCAGCAGGATTTGACTGGAAATAAAACAGGTTCTTAAATCCACGCCTGTAAATTCTCAACGCTCCACCTGATGGAATTGGGAGGGTATAATTATATTTAGCAAGGATTGTGGAAGTTGGAAAAGTCAGTTTACTGGAAAAGGTACCAAATACTAAGTCAACCTTGTCAACATTTATGAAACGCTCATATTGTGAAATCGCAGTTTCCGTGTCCGAACGATTATCAATTCCTAGCAGGACTACTTTCTTTCCAAGCCATCCTCCGTTTTGATTTATCATATCCACACACATTTTGTAGCCTTCAAGGTGCTTTGAACCTGGGACTGCGAACATCCCGGTCAATGGCATCGAGGCCCCAATCTTAATTGTATTTGCAGCATAAAGACTGAATGAAAAAAACAGAGTAAATGCTGTCAGCAATAATTTTTTTATCTTCATTCTCTCTCCTTATTTAACATAATTGTTAAAACTGACTTGACGTAAACTTAAAATGTCATTTGTCAGAGACACATTATCTAAGGCTAATATTCTTTTCAAAATTAGAACATGAAATTAAAACTCATCTTCCTTGAACATTATATGCCTTGCTGTTGCCGCAACAAAACCCATTAAACCTGAAAAGAACATTAGCTAATTTAATGCGGATGCAGGTTTATGAATTTAAGTTAAACGGTTCCCAGTTTAAAAAGGGCGATGTTATCACTCAACTCAAACGATGTCAAACATATTGTTAATATTTCAATATAAGTAAGTGATATGAAAAAAAGACTGTATCTAAAGATGAATAATTTAGACAGGATTGACAAAAATTAAGTTTCTGCAGCAGCTTCAAGTACCATTTCCGGTGTAAAAGGAATTCTACGCAGCCTTAAGCCAACCGCGTCAAATACGGCGTTGCTGATAGCAGCAGCAGTCGGTCCCTGTGTAGCCTCTCCTGCACCCAAAACCGGTCTGTCCTTTCTGTCAATCAGTATTGTCTCGATTTCAGGCACTTCCGCAAAAGTCATGATCGGATAACTTTCCCAATCCTGACTGGTAATCCCTTTTTCATCAAATTTTACCTGCTCTTTAAGTGTCCAGCTGGCTGACTGAAGCAATCCTCCTTCGAGCTGGCTGCGAAGTCCATCAGGATCAATAACCTGCCCAGCATCTGCCGCGATCACTGCCCGAAGAAGTTTGATGGAACCATAGTCATCCACCAGAAGATCTACTGCTACTGCAGCATAACATTTAGCATTCTTATAACGTGCTAAGGCAAATCCCCTTCCATGTCCTCCACCCTTGCTGATAATTCTTGAATTTGCTTTTTCCACTGCAGCCTCAAGCACAGCTTTAGCCCGATAATCACTCAGGTTATCCACTCTAAATTCAAGTGGATTCCTGCCACACGAATGTGCCAGCTCATCCATAAAAGACTCAATGGCGAAAACATTTGCGTATGCCCCAAGAGAACGCAAGGTAGATACCCTGAGGGGAAGATTGTCCACCAAATGCTTTACTATACGACGATCGTTAAAATCATAAATTGGGTCGGCGTTTCGATGAATGCCTGTGTGATATCCTGTAAGGGGCTTAACCTGAGGAGACTGTTTAGGTACCTGCATATGCCATGAGGCCAGAAGACGGGATTCCTTTCCATGTGCCGATGGTCGCTTCAAGTGGGTATCACTGTATGTCTCGTGGTTCCAGTATAAGATTTTTCCTGATTTGTCCATGTTTGCCTGAAGTTCAATCTGCATGGCAGAACCGTAGGGTTCCCAGGAATGCTCATCTACTCGTTCCCATTTCAAAAGCACCGGCTTCCCTGGAAATGCTCTTGCTGCCAAAACTGCATCCAAAGCCGCGTCATCTGCCCCGTTATGGCCATAACAACCTGCTCCGGGTACATGCACTACATGAATCCTGTTTTCCTCAATATCCAGAACATCAGCAAGTGCAAGACGCAGGGGGTATACACCCTGGGAGTGTGTCCAAACCTTGATCTCCTGATCATCGTACAAGGCCATTGCGGCAGACGGGCCCACGGAACCGTGCATGTGGTATGGACGTTGATAAGTTGCAGTAATAGTTTTGGCAGAATTTTGAGGGGTTTTTATAGAAGGGACAGCCGAAAGTTCCGCAACTCCTTTGATGACTGGAAGGCTTTGACGATTGTTTTTTTTGAGCTGAATGAAAATGTTTTCGGTATTAATTTCCTTACTTTCATCCCATATCGCAAGTCCTGACAGTCTTTTAGAAGCCCGGACTGCCTGTTCCTCCCGTTCGCAAACTACAGCCAGGAAACTCCCATCTACCACTACCCCAACAACACCAGGCATTTCCCGGACATCTTTTTCATTCAGTTCCTGAAGACGTGCATGATAGCCTGGTGGGCGAACGACCCTCGCATGGAGCATGCCTGGTAATTCAAGATCCTGAACAAACGTAGTTGCACCTGTCACCAAATCCTCATATCCAATGCCTGGCACCTTGTTCCCTATCAAATGATATTGATCATGCCTTTTTGGTACAACATCTTCTGAAACCTTAATATTAAAGTTCTTTCCACCGGTCAGTTCCATATATGTAACTGATTGATTGGGTAAGGAACTGCTGATTTCTCCGTCATCGACGTTAAGATTCTCTACCTGGACACCCAGCTGATGAGAGGCCTTCTCCAGCAGAACCTGGCGTACTTTGGCCGCGACCTGGCGAAGTGCCATTCCGCTGCTTTCCATGGAATTACTTCCAGCAGTATATCCCTCGTTTGGTGAGCCTGAAGTATCAGCCGTTATGACAATTATCCGTCCGGGATCAACATCAAGTTCTTCTGCCACAATTACAGTGAATGCTGTAATCAGTTTTTGACCTAACTCAACCTTGCCTGTGCTGACTGTGATTTTTCCGTCACTGTGGAACTGCAGCCAGGAATCAATGTCTGGATTATTTTCTAAACTTGATGATAGTTTCATTTTCTCATTTCACTGGCAGCCCTCATTACCGCCTTAAGAATTTGAGGATGAGTACCGCAGCGGCAAAGATTGTCTGCAAGGGCTTCACATACCATTTCTTTATCCGGGTAAGGAGTGGTATCAAGCAGGGCTTTTGCCGCCATTATTATACCCGGTATACAGTAGCCGCACTGAGCTGCTTTTTCTTTGACAAAAGACTTTTGAATCGGATGCAGTTTATCAGCAGTACCAATGCCTTCTATAGTAGTGACTGAACAATTTGCAAAAGAAGATACAGGACTATTGCATGAAAATACTGCCTTCCCGTCTACAATCACTTTGCATGCTCCACACTGCTCAAGCCCGCATCCTAGCTTTGTACCTTTTAGACCAAGATCGTTCCTGAGTATGTATATCAAGGGTGTACTCTCATCAACATCAAGTTGATGATCGCAGCCGTTGACATTGATTCTGAAATTAGCCACAAAATTTTTTGGAAAAATTATTTGCTTTTCAAGAAGTCTATTTTATTCCATTGAGTATCCAAAGATTTTATATATAAACTGCGGTTTTAACAAATTTCATTCATCAGACAAGGCTACCGGAGCTTCCGGGTGCAGAAGTCCGCTGTTTTTCAAATCAAGCCAGAATTCTGCAGGTATGGGATGTCTGATCATTTGAATGTTTTCCAAAACCTCTTCTTTTTCAAGCACTCCCGGAATCACAGACGCAACAAGCGGATGAAACAGGGGAAACTGAAGTGATGCTGCTTTAAGCGGTACATCATACTCTTTGCAGATAGATTCAATAGATTTAACTTTCTTCAGTATTTCATGGTTGGGAGGTGCATAACCATAGGTGCTTTCATACTTTGAACCCGCTGCAAGAATGCCGGACGAGTATGGTGACCCAATGATGATTCCTATTTCACGCTTTTTACATGCAGGTAAAATATCTTCCAACGGACTCTGGTCAAGCAAAGTGTAAGGCATGGCAACCAGGAAAAAATCCAGATCAAAGAGTTCCATGAAAACCGGCATCATCTGCATATCATTTATTCCTGCTCCAAAACCCTTAATAAGTCCGGAAGCCTTCATTTTATTCAGCCATTCAATACCAGATTCAAGCTCTTTAAGTTTTTGCTGAACTTTTTTTCCATGATAACCGTGATCAAGGTCATGAATAACCAGCAGGTCAATCTGATTTAAACCTAATCTTAAAGTGCTGTCAATATAGGATCGCTCAAGCCCTTCAGAGGAATAATCAAAACAACACTGAAAAGGAAGCCCCCCTATCCAAGGCGAGCCATCAAAGACGGTGGAATCTCCTTTGAATGGACTGTAAACTCGACCCACCTTTGAAGACAAAATGAATTCACTGCGAATTTTTTGACGCAGCATATAACCCAGCCGATGTTCACTCAGGCCATGTCCGTACCATGGAGCTGTATCAAAGTATCGTATGCCGCTGTCATATGCCTGATTCAGAGTTTCCTCAACCTGAAAAAGTGTCACCTTTTTAAACAGCTCCCCAAGGGGAGCGCCACCAAATCCCAGCAGAGGGAGTTTTACACCTGTTTTGCCGAGAAACCTTTTGTCTAAGGGATTCATGTTAATCTGAGAATTACAGGCCTGGCTGATTTTTTCCAACTTAATTTTTTAGGACTTTGTTAAACAAAATATTTGACTAATTTTTGTTTAAGTATTAATATAGCAAAAGTTAATCATAATTGATTTTTAATAATGTATTCAGAATGAATAAAATTTATAGCATCAGCTTTATTTCAAATGCATGTGGTGTCAGGCCTCATACAATTCGGACATGGGAAAAAAGATATAAAGCATTTTCACCAGAACGTACAGATGGAGGTCAAAGGATATATAGTGAAGACGATTTGATTAAAGGAAGACTTATTGTTTCATTGTTAGAACAAGGTCACTCTATTTCCCGTCTTGCCGGCAAATCACTGCAGGATCTTCGTACTCTTTTCATTGAGGAAAAAATAGAATCCTTCCAATCAAATAAGATGCTTACTTCCGTTGGCATAAAAAAATTGCTTACACATTTGTCAAATTTTGATCTTGGCTTGATTTCTTCAGAGATGCTGCGGCTCCGTTTAAGTATTGGAGCAAAAGAATTTATTTTCAAAGTTCTTCTCCCAATAATGCATGAGGTGGAGAAGATGTACCTTGATGGCAAGTTTTCCATAACTCAAGAACATATTATATCAACAATTATCAGATACCAGCTAAGTCAAATAAATTTACCTGATTCAGATAATTACACTGACTGTTTCATTATAGCAACCCCAGAAGGAAATCTTCATGAGCTCCCTATTCAGATTGCAGATATTTTATGCCAATTGAATAGAATTTCAACATATTATCTTGGTGCTGGTCACCCTGCAGTTTGCCTAAGTGAGGCTGTTAATGAACTCAAAAGTAAAACAATCGTATTGGGAGTTGTTTCATCAGATAAATGGGATTATGAAAAAAATATTATTCCTTTCCTGAAATCAATGAATAAAAACTTGAAACATAAAGTGAAAATTATTCTTGGTGGAGGCTGGAAGCTTAATTTCCCGGAATTAAAACATATCGAAGACATTTTGTTAGTCAATGGATTTGAAGATTTTGATTACATGCTTACAAAAATATAATAATTTCAGTACAGAATAATGAAAAAAATTGCAGTCATCGGTTCCGGTATTTCCGGAATTTCAGCTGCTTATTATTTAAATAAGCTGAAATACGATGTAGCCATTTACGAGTCAAACGACTATTTTGGCGGACATACAAATACTATAGATGTAGAAGTTGATGGACTAAAGCTTCCAGTTGATACAGGTTTTCTTGTCCATAACAATAGAACATATCCAAATTTAATAGACTTCTTTAATGAGCTGAAAATTGAAACTTACCAAAGCAATATGAGTTTTAGTGTTATGAGAAAATCCGATGGAATAACCTGGGCCGGAACAAACTTATCAACGGTTTTTGCACAAGCAAAAAATTTGTATAGCATGAGGTTTTATAAATTTCTC
>CAJXDX010000013.1 GCA_913052275.1 uncultured Pseudomonadota bacterium
GGTGGGATGCACCTTTTATTGAATATCACTTTACCAACAGCGGTTAAAAAATTAATAAATCCTAATCTGAAAATCAAAAATTATGTTGTCAGAACATCCTGATTTTATTAAAACAAAAATCAGGAAAAACAATGACAAACCAAGATCAAAAGATTCTTATCAATGTCGAAGATGATGAGACAAGGATCGCCTTTATCAATGGCTCAAAACTCGAAAATCTACACATAGAGCAAACACATCGTTCCCAAAAAGTCGGGAATATCTATTGCGGTAAAGTTGTAAAAGTACAGCCTTCTTTCCAGGCCGCATTTATCAACTATGGTGAAGCACGCCATGGTTTCCTCTCACTTTCAGATATCAATTTCCAAGTATATAAACCAAATCGGCAAGGACGAGGGAAACCTTCTATTTCACAAATATTAAAACCTGGGCAAAAAATTCTCGTTCAGGTGATCAAAGATGAAATTGCTCACAAAGGAGCAACATTAACCACAAATATTTCTCTGGCAGGACGTTTCATTGTATACATGCCGGACAGTGATAGAGGAGGAGTTTCCAGAAAAATTGAAGATGAGGAGCAGCGAACACGCCTGAGGCACTTGCTTAAAGGACTCGGGAGTGAAGATGCATCAGCCATAATCCGCACTGTTGGTGTTGACAGATCACTTACTGAATTGAAACGAGACTTCACAAATTTACGTCGTACCTGGAATGAGATAAAAAGTGATCATGATGATCAGTCAATTCCAGGATTAATATACCAGGAAGAAGACTCGATTGTGAGGATGATCAGGGATTTCTACCATGATGATGTTTCAGAAGTAGTGATTGATGAGCCAATAGCGTTTCAGCATGCCTTAGAATTTTTTCAAGCTCACATACCAAAAGAGCAAAAAAAACTGCAGCTTTATCTTGGAGAAAAATCACTTTTTGCTTCATATGAAATTGAAGAACAAATAGAAGTGCTGCACCAAAACAAAGTTCCTCTGTCTTCTGGAGGTTCAATCATCATTACGCAGACAGAAGCACTTGTGGCAATCGATGTTAATTCAGGAAGATCAACACAAGAGAAAAATATAGAAAGCACTGCTTTCAGAACTAATATGGAAGCTGCAGAAGAAGTGCCCCGGCAGTTGCGCTTAAGAAATCTGGGAGGACTGATTGTGGTGGATTTTATAGATATGGATAATTCTAAAAATCGTCTTGCTGTTGAACAGAAAATGGAAGAAGAACTTGCTGCCGATAAATCAAAAACTTCCGTAAGCAGCATCTCAAAATTTGGTTTGATGGAATTAAGTCGACAGCGTATTTCTGCTAGCTTGTCCCTTAATTCTGCTGTTTTGAGTGTATCAAACCGCATATTGCGAAAAATTCACGACTCTATTATCGAACAGAAAGTGTTGCAGGTACATTTACGCTTGCCTCTGGAATTAGCAACTCACCTTCTGAATGTAAAAAGGCAGCGATTAACTCAAATGGAAATAGATTTTGGGGTCCAAATTTCCATTACTCCTGATCTGCAGCTTGGTGCTGAGGAAATTCCAGAAATGGAAATAACAATCAAAGAACAGAATGGGGAAGAAAATCGAACTTCTGTTCCTATATCTGCTGCAGATATGCGGGATGAAAAACCTGCCAGGAAAAAAGGGAGGAGAAAAAAAGAGACTGATAAAAATGATATCACACTCTCTGACCCTGGAATTCCAGACAATAAAACTGGGGAAGAACAAGTAAATGCAGCTGAAGAAGCTGATTTAAAGTCAAAAACTGAAGTAGTTGAAAATAAATCCGGAAAAGCCCAAAAAGCCGGAAAAACAAATCTGAATAAAAAATTTCAAAATAAGCAGGAAAAAACAGAAACGTCTGAGCAGGAGAAAATATCTGATAGTGAAAAACACAAAAAAATTAATCTAATTGAAAAAAAACCTGCTTCAACTGAAGTCTCAGATGGGGTCCTCTATATGAGTGTGCATGAACCTTTGGCAAAACATGATTCAAAGGAAAATAAAACATCAGATACGGAACATTCATTGGGAGAAAACAGCAAATCTGAAACATCAATGTACAGCAGTGTTCACCTGCATGGTACAACTTACTCTGAAAATATAATCAGCAAAGATTCTGATGAAACAATTTCCAAAGAAAATTTTGCTGAAACAGATATGTATAGTAGTGTGCATTTAGCAGATAAAGAATTAATTGAAGCAAAAGGACTTTCATCAAAAGAACCTGCTGAAAAAAGTTCTAAATCTGAAAAAACTAAAGCAAAAGCAGCTAAAAAGCCCACCAAAAAAACTCAAAGTAAATCAATTAAAAACAAATCTGCTGCTAGTGAATCAAATGTACCTGATGAGGTGAAGAAAGAGAAAACTGTAAAATCACAATCGGAATCCAAACTAAAGTCAGGCACAAAATCAAAAATATTAAAGAAAGAAGGGACTGTAGCAAAAAAAGCACCGCATAAATCAAAAAAACCAGTTTCCAGAAATAAAGAAAAAGTTTCTGCATCAAAATCAAACCAGGCAACAAAACCACGGGATAAGACAAAAAATACAACTAAGAACTGAACTTGTTGGGAACACCCCATCGGGGACCCTGAAAAATATTTGTACTGATTCATAACCCACTGATTAAATTACTATCATGGGCAAATCAATATCTTTCAAAAATATTCCTTCAATCACAGAGTGTGACAAATTCCTTATGGAACAAAAACTTCCTCACGGTAAGCAAGTCAGGGAGTATGTATATTCTGTACTGAATCAAGTACGTCAGGAAATCTCAAAAGATAATAGCGGAACACTTTCTGTTAATAATGAAGAGATTATGGTACGTGTTGCGGATGAGGTCCGTATTCGGTCTGATAGCATTAAAAGTGCTATAAATGCGACAGGCATTGTTGTTCACACTAATTTGGGCAGAGCCCCTCTTTCAAAAGATTTGATTATGAAGGTTCTGCCAAAACTATGTTCTTATTCAACACTGGAACTGGATCTGGAAACAGGGAAGCGGGGTACCAGGGATTCAAGAATCAGGACGATGCTGCGTATTCTCTCCGGAGCAGAGGATGCGATGGTAGTCAACAACAATGCTGCGGCAGTTTATCTTATGCTCAAGGGCCTAACAAAAAATCAGCCTGACGGATTATTGCCTGAAGTAATTGTATCAAGGAGTGAGCTGGTAGAAATAGGCGGATCATTTCGCGTTCCTGATATTATGAGGGAAGCAGGCGTAAAACTGGTTGAAGTTGGCACTACTAACCGCTGCCGTCTTTCAGATTATGAAAAGGCATTCACTAAAAACACTGCAGCAATTTTAAAAGTACATCCGTCAAATTATAAAATTCTTGGATTTACTGAATCAGTCAGCGTCGAAAAATTGTCCAAACTGGCACATTCCAAAGGTATTCCTTGTTTTCACGATTGGGGAAGCGGGAGTTTTTATCAGTTTCAGCAAAGTGGATTAAGTGAATATGCAACTGTAGAGCAGGAGCTATCCTATAGTCCAGATTTACTGGCCTTCAGCGGAGACAAGCTGCTTGGAGGAATCCAGGCAGGCATTCTGCTTGGGAAAACTGAAAACATACAAAAACTGAGAAAGAATGCTCTGTACCGTACTTTCCGTTTAGACAAAGTAACTCTAACTTTGCTGGAAGCCACTCTTGAAGCATACATGGATATAAAATCATTGCCTGATCAAGTGCCCACAGTTTTTCTTCTGGAACAGACTGTAGAAGAAATTTCTGACAAAGTGAAGGACTTTTTGGCGAAGATAAATATAACAAAGAAATCATTGTGGAGTCTTGAAATCCGTGAAACAGAATCAAAAACTGGAGGAGGTGCTATGCCTGATTTAACTTTAGGCTCTGTAGCACTTGTATTATCTCATCCGAAATGGACCGCATTGGAATTACAGAAATGGTTCCGCTCGCAACCTGTACCAGTCATTACACGTGTACATGAAGACCAGGTCTGGCTGGATTTCCGCACAATTTTTCAAAAAGACTTGGATGAATTGCTGAAAGTCTTTTCAAGACTGATTTCAAGTTGATATTTTACCCCAGGTCAAAATATCCTCACATCATTTCTCGCCCTGCTAATCTCCTGCTTACTTATCTTCCAAAAGGTCTTTTTCTTGCTAGGTAGATAAAGCACCAAATTCACATCAAAACAAATAAAAAATTTATTAAAGTGTTCGTGAACTATTATTACCTGCAATCCCTTCTCAAATTGCTTTTACCTGCATTTACATTGAAAGCATTCACGATAAGCCTGAGCAGTATTTTCTTTACATCATTGGTTTGGGCACAATCCGGGATTTATCAGAACAACACTATGGATTTAGAACATGCTCAACTAAGTGGTTTCAGTGATGATGGACGTGTAAAAGTGTTGCTGCTTAATCTCCTTCCATCAGGAATGACAGAAACTGCAGCGCAAGAAATTGCAAAGGCTCTTCAACTGAATATTTACAACACTAACCATTTTACCGTAGTAGGCCCAGAAGAGTGGAATATACAAATCAAAGATAGTGATCCAACACTTGCAGATTGCCATGATATTGCTTGCGGGGTAATGATTGGTAAATTGTTCCGTGCAGACAAAGTTTTGGTAGGTACTATTCATTCAGAGATTATGCTGAATGAAAAAGGCAAGGAAGAGCCAAGTTTTATTTTGTCAGTAAGAATGGTTGATGCAAGAACAAATATTACAAATTTTAGTGATGAAGTACAATTTACTGATCTGCAAATGCATGATGAATTGTTCCGTCTGGCAGCCAGAATTTCAGATAACACATTGATGATCGGTAACATTGTTGACAAAAAACAATCAGGAATCACTGTAAATTTAGGAAGGGCACAAGGAATAAAAGCTGGACAGCGTTTTGTTATTTCCCGACGAATTTCTAATAACGAACCTGGAGAAGAAATTACTGAGAAAATCTATAAAAATATTGCTTTAGCTGAAGTTGTTCAAGTAAGTGATTTGTCTTCTGAAGCAGTCATTATTCAAAAAATTTCATCAGTTTCCAGGGGAGATCAAATCCAGACTTATATTGATACAGAGAAACTGAATCGCTTTATAATGCAAACCAGAAAAGAACTTGATACTCAAAAAAGATTAAAGCCAAAAAAGCGAGTTTTTCGGTTAGGTCCGTCTGTAGCTGAAGAAAGCAAGGATTACGTCCTTTGGTTAAATCGCTACAAGCAAACCAAAGCTGAGTATGATCGGTGGATGTATACAACTGCTGGTGCCGGGGGCGCAACTTTATTGTTTCTAAGCGGTATTATCAAAACAAACGGCATTCTTGAAGTTTTACCCTGGATAGCGGGTGCTGGAACAGTTTATAGCGGCATACGATTTTTCCATTTTCGAGATATGCTTAATGAAATTTCCACAGAAGGTCGTTCACAAGGATATTTTAGCAGTTCACTGACCGAAAAGGATTTTGAGTTAAAATGGACTCCATTTCAAAAAGGTCTACAGGTAGCCTTTATAAAGCATTTCTAACCTCTTTTATCACCTTTCTTATACCGCTCTACAAAATATTTAATCTCTTCTCCGCAAACTGTTTCCACTCATATTCCCCGGCTTGATATAGGGAATTCAACCTCAGAACAGTTGGAAAAATCAACTTGAGTTTAAGGGTGAAAACCCGGACACTGTGAAACGTCTTTAGTTAGGTGCAGAATGACTCAGGATGTACAATAAAAAATTGCATGTCTGAAGTATAATTCCCTGCACAAAGTTTCCAGTATTATTAATACCCTGAATATTATACTCACAAATATTTATCTGAACCAAACTGCATAAATGGCGACATCAGAGTCACAAGACCAGCTATATTTTGCTCTTCAAACTTTTACTGAAGTCAACCGTATCATCACCTCTTCACACAATTCTGATGAGACACTGGCAAGAACTGCAAAAATGATTGCCAAACGGATCAATGTCGATGCATGTTCCATTTATATTTATGATTCAGACCGAGGGGTTTTGATCCTGAAGGCTACACACGGCCTTGACCCTTCTACTATTGAGACAGTGTACATGCTGCCATCTGAAGGCCTTGTTGGATTAGTACTTGAACGATCTGCGCCAGTACAAGAATCTCAAATGCAGAAACATCCTCGTTTTAAAGCATTTCCTCAAACTAAAGAAGATTCCTTTTCTTCTTTTCTTGGTGTTCCACTAATTGAACACCGCAGATCTTTTGGGGTACTTGTTGTTCATACAACTGAGCCGCGTACATTTTCCCCTCAAGAAGTACAATTACTGGGGTCTATAGCTACCCAAATCTCAAGCCTTGTTTCAAAGGCGTTACTTATGAAGGAGTTGGATACAGCTACTCAAGAACCTTCAATTTCGAAAAAAAGGAAAGGGGAGACTCATCAATTTTCAGGACAAGCGGTAGCGTACGGAGTTGCGATTGGTAAAGCAGTACTACTCCAGCAGTCAGATGTTGAAGAGCCACAGCAAAAAAGTTCCAGGTCGTCTGAAAGTGAAATGTCTGATTTTCAGGCAGCAATGGATCATACTATCTCTGATACATTGGAACTGATTGAAAAAGTATCAGACAAAGTGGGAACTGAAGAAGCTTCGATTTTTCATGCACACCTGATGTTCCTTGAAGATCAGCATTTCCAGGAAAAAATTAAGTCAAGAATAGAATCAGGAAATACTGCATCATGGTCTATATATCAGACAGTTCAGGAATACCTGGGAGCATTTGCAGAAATTAAAGATCCTTATCTAAGTGAAAAAGGGGCAGATTTAAAAGACGTTGGATATAGACTTTTACATTATTTAGGTCATGAAGTTCTTTCAGTTACAAAAAAAACAGGCATTCTTATTATGCGTCAACTTCTTCCCGGAGATATCGCCCGGTTAGATACAACTCGCATCAAGGGTATAATATTGTCTAAAGGTGGAGTGGTTTCTCATGCTGCAATACTGGCCCGATCCTTGAGAATACCAGCAGTGTGTATTGAAGACCACGAATTGGACCAAATTCATGATGGCGATCCCCTAGCTATAAACGGAGATTCCGGGGTTGCTGTGGCATATCCTGACAAAAAGATTCTGGAAGAATTTAAAAAACTGCTGGTTGAACAACAGAATTATTTCGAACACCTTGAAGAATTTAGGGATATTCCCTGTAAAACCACTGATGGAACTCGCATAAGTTTATTGGCCAATATATCTCTGGGTAGTGATGAGGTTCAGTTGCCTCGCTACGGTGCAGAAGGTGTGGGGTTGTTCAGAACAGAATTTTATTTTCTATCACTGGACCAATATCCAAGCGTTTCTGAGCAAACTCAGGTATATCGTGATTTACTGGAAAATGTGTCTGAAGACAAGCCCGTGATTTTCCGTACACTTGATGTCGGTGCAGACAAGGCTGCTCCCTACATGGGATTTCAAGATGAAGAAAATCCATTTTTGGGTTATCGTGCAGTACGTCGTCAATTAAAACAAAAAACTGTACTTAAAGAACAGCTTACGGCTTTACTGATGGCTGCAGAAACACGTCCTAATGTGCGCCTGCTGTTCCCTATGATTACAAACGTAAATGAAATCATTCAGGCCAGGGAATTGTTTCAGCAGTGTCGCCTGGAAGTGGAAGCAAACGGGTCGCCCACTGCAGAAATTGAGATCGGTATGATGTTTGAGGTCCCAAGTACATTACTTATATGTGAAAAATTTATGAACGAAATTGACTTTTGCTCAATAGGGAGCAATGACCTCACTCAATATGTTCTTGCGGTAGATCGCAATAATCAACATATTGCTGATCTTTATGATCCGCTTCATCCTGCAGTACTTCAATTAATTGATAAACTGGTAAAAACCGCACAGGAATATCAAAAACCTGTTGAGATATGCGGGGAAATGGCTTCAGACCCGGATGGTTGTGTAATTCTGGCTGGATTAGGAATTAATTCACTCAGCATGAATGCGCCCTTAATTCCTGTAGTCAAGAGGAGACTCTCAGAAATATCAATTACAGATGCAAGATCACTCGCAGAAAGAGCTCTGGAAGCAACTTCTCCAATGGAAGTGCGCAAGATGATTAGGGAAAGTTTGCCGGATTCTCATTCATAGAAAAACATCTATTATGAATTCTGAAAATAATTTACACAAAATATGTCTGATTTACGGCAACCAGCAATTGTTAGTTGAGGAGACAACCGATTCTATAATTGAGGACCGACTGGAAGGTCGGCAACATGAATGGGCCCTGGAACGCTTCAACGCACATGAATTGCTGAAAAACACAGGTGAATCCGGGAAACAAAATGTTGAAGACTTGCTGATAAGCTGTGAAACATTGCCGATGCTTACTGATCGTAAAGTTATCCGGATTGATAATTTTGAACTGGTTAAAAAGTCCAGAAACAATATTGAAAAAAATAATCAACACCTGTTGTATGAAACTGTTGAAAAAATAATTAAAAACCCTCCAGAAAGCATTTGGTTTGTATTCACAAGTACGGCAATGCGTGAACAGGATTTCAGCAATCCACTTTTCCATAGCATAAAGCAGACAGGGCTGATTAAAAAATTTACTGCCCATGAAAATGCTACTCCGTTAAACTGGGTTATTCAGAGGGGAGATACCAAAGGACTTCCTCTTTCAGCAGATGCTGCAAGATTACTTATTGATATTGTCGGAAGTGACCTGATGGATCTGGATCATGAACTGGAAAAGCTCAGTCTATATTTGTCAGGAGCAAAAATTACAGAAGAAATGATCAAAGAACATATTCGCGGTCACAAACATTTTTCTGTTTTCCGCATGACAGAAGCCTTGTCCAGAAAAGAATTGCTTCCTGCACTGGAAATTCTTGACCAACAGCTCCAGGTGACACCGCGTGAGCATGTGAGGCTTTTTTCCCTGATCATCATGCAGTTTCGACGACTGCTGATTATTCACAGCATGCTGGATCAATTTTATAAAGAATCAGAAATTATAAATAAAATTTCTCTTCCAGCATTTCTGAGCAAACAAGTCCTGGCACAGGCACGAAACTTCACAAGTGTAGAACTGCAAAATATTTACAGTGAGCTTGCTGAACTTGATTTACGCATAAAGTTCCAAAGTTCTCTTGCTCCTCTTATTCTTCAAGACCTATTTCAGAGAATTTGCTCCGGGCAGTTTCAGAAAAAAGCAGGTTAATAGTCTACTAATATATTGACTTATTCTTGCACTGAAACGGTACTTTTAACAGCAGTTCTCATTTTCAACTAATGGGCAAAGTCATTACTGGCAGACACTGCTTAAATTTTACTTAAATTTAGTAGTTGCTGTTTATTTGTCAGTTTTGTAGAAGATTTTATGTTGTTAAATGAAAACTAACAATCATTTTCCTCGCCTTTTTTCTCCAATCAAACTTCGAGGCAAAACCCTGCGCAACCGCATAGTTTTCGGTGCCCACACAGCAAACATGTCTGAGCAAGGATTCCCTGGAGACAGGCATATTGCCTACTACAGGGAAAGGGCGCTTGGCGGGGCTGCAATGCTTGTAATTGAGCCTATGCCTGTTCATCCTGCAGCAGTACTCACAAGGGGAAATTTCAAGCACAGCACAGACGAAATCATCCCATTCTTCAGAAAGATCACTGATGCTGTTCATGAAGAAGGAGCTTTGATCCTTCAGCAGTTGTACCATGTTGGACAGCATGGAGATGCTGACAACTCATTTCATGCAAACTGGTCGCCTTCCGGGTTGCCAAGTTACCATGATTCTGACGGCAGCCATGCGATGAATGAAAATGAGATTGAGGAAACCATTGACGGTTTTGTTCAAGCGGCAAGAAGGTGTCACAAGTCTGGTTTTGACGGTGTAGAAGTATGGGCGGCATATCACGGAATGGTTGATCAATTCTGGACACCTTGGTCAAACCGTCGAGGAGACCGCTGGGGAGGTTCACTGGAAAACCGTACACGTATCTCAAGAGAAATAATCACACGTATACGTAAACTTTGTGGAGAAGATTTCATAATCGGCATTGCCGTAAATGATGAACCTGATTTCGAAGTCTCACTGCAGCGTGAATCTATCGCAGAAATCATTGCTTATCATGACAAAGATCAGCTGCTGGACTATGTAACCTGTGGCTCAGGAAGCTATTTCGACTTTTACAAGCTGATGCCTACATTTATTTATCCTGAAAGACTCGGAGCTGATCTGGCAGAAGCCATCAAGACAAATGTTTCACATGCACTGGTAATTGCTGAAAGCCATATAAGAACGCCTGAAAACGCAGAGGCTGTTTTGTCTGGGGAGCAGGCTGATCTTGTGTCAATTGTAAGAGGGCAAATTGCTGATCCTCATTTATCAAACAAGGCACGAGACGGTCGTGCTGATGACATCAGACCCTGCCTGTCCTGCAACCAGATGTGCTGGGGAAGACGGAGCCGAGACTACTGGATATCCTGCCTGGTAAATCCTTCTGCAGGGCGTGAATTCGAATGGAACGGTGACCGCTTCACAAAATCAACAGCTCCCAAACGCGTACTTGTGGTCGGAGGCGGACCTGCCGGTCTGGAAGCAGCAAGGGTTTCTGCTGAGCGCGGACACAAAGTCACGATTGTTGAGGCAAATGATAATCTGGGTGGACAATTCCGTTTGGCCGGCATGCAGCCAAGACGGGGCCAGATCATTGACCTTCTAGACTGGTACTCCAGGCAGCTTTCCCAAATGAAGGTTGAGGTGCGCTTAAACACCCTTATGGAAGTAGATGAAATTAAGAATTTTGATGCTGATGTAACTGTATTTGCCACAGGCTCATATCCTTCCGATACAGGATTCCAAAAAGCAATTCCACATATGGAAAAACTGCCTGGAATTGAAATTGGAGGTGTATATTCTGCTGAAGATGTGATGGCACGCAGGGCACGAGTTGGGAAAAGTGTATTGCTCCTGGATGAAGGAGGCAACTGGAAAGGCTGTGGAACCGCGTGGAAACTTGCTGAAGAAGGACACGCGGTAACCCTGGTTACTCCTGATCCACTGGTAGGAAAGGAACTGCAGCGAACAGCTGCAGACTATCCTCTAAGGAAGAGGCTGGCTGAATTGGGGGTAGACTTCATCCTTGAGTCGGCAATCACAAGCTGGAATCGTGAAGGTGCGGAAGTTTTTAATTTTCTTAATGGGAAAAAACAATTTGTCCAAGCCAACTCTCTGGTATTTGCTACTCCAAACATTGCAGAAGATTCCCTTTTTAATGAACTTCACGGATCAGGACTGAATATAATTAATATCGGTGATAGCGCCGGACCTCGCCAAGCTCCTTTCGTTATCTACGAAGGGCGTAAAACTGGCTTGAGCATATAAAATAGAACCTCAAGCTGCTGCTCAAAAGTAAAAAAACAAATGATTTCAAGTACAAAGATGGTATTGATTTTTAATACCTGCAACAGTTGCTGCAGTTAGATAAATATTGATTTTTTGTTGTTCAAGGTTAGATGACAACTGATTATTTAAAAAGAGTTGAATCACTAAATTGTTGGGAACATACAATCCGCTGTGAACCATTGGAAGGAGGTATCACAAACCGAAATTTTTTGGTTGAACATGGCAATGAAAAATTTTTTGTTCGACTTGGTGAAGATATTCCGGAACATGGTGTTTACCGTTTCAATGAGCTGGCAGCCAGCAGGGCGGCTCATGCCTGTGGCATTTCGCCGGAAGTAGTGCATGCAGAAACCGGAGCAATGGTTCTGCGTTTCATTAATGGCAAAACTTTGGAACCAGAAAATCTGCGCGAGATTTCAACCCTGAAAAAAGTGGTTCCCCTGCTTAAAACCTGTCATCAGCAAATGCCTCTGCATCTTCCCGGTAGTGCACTGATCTTCTGGGTTTTTCAGGTAATACGCGGATATGTTACGACACTAAAGGAAAGCAACAGCAGGATGACTAAAAAGTTTTCGCGTTTCCTGGAAATAAATCATGATTTGGAAAAAACAGTTGGTACAATTGATTTATGTTATGGACACAACGATTTACTGTCAGGAAACTTTATAGAAGATAATCAGAGACTGTGGCTGGTTGACTGGGATTATGCGGGATTCAACAGTCCCTTGTTTGATTTGGCTAACCTTGCTTCAAATAATGAATATTCTGAAGGTCTTGAGCGGGAGCTTCTGGAAATGTATTTTGAGAATGAGGTTTCTGATGATTTATGGAAACGCTATTTTGCTATGAAATGCGCCTCCCTGCTCCGTGAATCAATGTGGAGCATGGTTTCAGAAATATATTCAACACTTGATTTCGACTATGTACAATATACAGCCGAAAATCTGGGACGATTTGAAAATACTTATACTGAATTTAGAAAATTATGAATAAATCACTGCCTGATAAAGTACAAATCATAATCATCGGCGGTGGAATAATTGGATGCAGTGTTGCCTATCATTTAGCCAAAGAAGGAGCAAAGGACGTATTATTACTGGAAAGAGGACAACTAACCTGCGGCAGTACTTTCCACGCTGCCGGTTTGGTAGGACAGCTGCGCAGTTCTGCAAACATCACACAGGTCTTAAAAAACAGTGTGGATTTATATCGAAAAATTGAGTTAGAAACAGGTCAGGCAACAGGCTGGAAAATGAATGGTGGTATGCGTCTGGCCTGTACAAAAGATCGCTGGACGGAACTGAAACGGCAGGCCACAACTGCACACAGCTTCGGTTTGGATATGGAACTGCTTAGTCCACAGGAAGCAAAAGAACTTTGGCCGCTGATGGAAACTGATGACCTGGTCGGTGCAGCTTATTTACCTACTGATGGCCAGATCAATCCTTCTGACATAACTCAGGCTCTTGCCAGGGGTGCTCGAAGAAGGGGGGTTAAGATCATTGAAGAGACTAAAGTTACTGGAATACGAACTGAAAACACAGGTATATCTGGGTGCAGAAAGGTCGCAGCTGTTCAAACAGAAGGTGGAGAAATACTTTGCGAAAAAATAATTAATTGTGCCGGACAGTGGGCAAATGCGGTTGGGCAAATGGCTGGTGTGAGTGTCCCTCTTGTTTCGGTACAGCATCAATACCTGGTTACTGAACCTATTGAAGGAATAACTAACGATTTACCTACTTTACGTGATCCGGACAAACTCACTTACTGGAAGGAAGATGTTGGTGGTCTTGCGATGGGGGGTTATGAACCAAACCCTGTACCATGGGCAATTGAAGGTATCCCTGAGGATTTTAGCTTCAGCCTTCTTCCGGAAAATTTTAAGCATTTTGAACAATTTATGATTCCTGCCGTGGAACGTGTTCCAGCTTTTGAAACCGCTGGCATCCGCAAGCTGATAAACGGTCCGGAATCATTTACTCCAGATGGAAATTTTATTTTGGGAGAAGCACCCGAAGTAAACAACTTTTTTGTAGGTGCCGGGTTTAATGCTTTTGGAATTGCATCCGCAGGTGGGGCCGGAAAAGCGCTGGCTGAGTGGATTCTTGCAGGTGAGCCTCCAATGGATTTATGGGTGGTCGATATACGTAGATTCAGTAAAGTACATCAGGATAAAGAGTGGACCCGCAGCCGCTCTCTTGAACTGTACGGCAAGCATTACTCAATCAGTTGGCCACACGAAGAACACAAAAGTGGCCGTCCTTATCTTAAATCCCCAATTTATGAAAAACTGAAAAATCAAGGAGCCTGTTTTGGTTCAAAGCTGGGTTGGGAACGTCCAAACTGGTTTGCTCCTGAAAATCTGAGGCCGCAAGATGTTTATTCTTTTGGTAGACAAAACTGGTTTCCTTTCGTCGCTGAAGAACATCGCAAAGTGCGGGAAAGTGTTGCAGTTTTTGATCAAAGCTCATTTGCAAAATTCCGAGTAACAGGTGCAGACTCTGAGAGGGTTCTATCAAGAATTTGCGCCAACAACGTGGCTAAACCGGAAGGGACAATAACTTACACCCAAATGCTCAATTCAAAGGGCGGCATCGAATGTGATGTGACAGCTGCCAGATTGTCTCAGGATGAATATTATATAGTCAGCGGAACAGGATTTCGTACTCATACAGATTCATGGATACGAAGTCAGCTTTACAGTACAGAAAAAATAGAACTAAAGGACATAACAGAAGAATGGGCTGTATTTTCGCTAATGGGGCCATTATCTCGTAATGTCCTTTCAAAAATAACTTCAAGCGACTTGCAAAATGAGGTTTTCCCCTTTGGTACATGCCGTACAATTGAAATAAACGGACATTCAGTTTTAGCTTTACGAATTACATATGTAGGTGAGCTAGGCTGGGAACTGCACATGCCCCGCAGTTCAGCAGAATCTGTTTATGAAGCTTTAATGAATGCAGGGAAAAAACATGGAATTGTAAATGCCGGTTATCGTGCTATCGAATCCATGCGTCTGGAAAAAGGATATCGTGAGTGGGGCACTGACATTACTTCCGATAATACTCCATTTGAAGCAGGACTGGGCTGGGCAGTCAAAATTAATTCCGGAACAGAATTCACAGGAAGGGAAGCATTATTGTACAAACAAAAAAATCCGCTAAAAAAGATGCTTGCGTGCTTTACCATTGACGATCCTGAAGTTGTACTGCTTGGTCGGGAAACTATTATACGTAATGGTGAGGTGGCTGGATGGCTGTCCAGTGGAGGATGGGGCTATACAGTGCAAAAAAACATCGGTTACGGCTATGTACGACATCCGGATGGTGTGGACAGGGAATTCCTGGATTCCGGAAGCTATGAACTGGAAGTTGCCGCTGCCAGGTATGACTGTACCCTGCATTCAGGTCCCCTTTATGACCCGGGAATGATACAGGTCAAACAATGATTCCCAGAGGTTATTTTTATGTGATCAGTTGTGCCTGTTCATTCGGTCTTATTACAACTTTAGCCAAAATAAGTTTCAACGAAGGGGCGACACCCCAGACTGTGGTGTTTTTTCGTATCCTTTCTACAAGCATCCTGATGGGTCTATGGTCTTTTTGGACTGGCAGGAAAACACAATCAGGTAAAAAAAGCAAGGAACAGGTTCCTTCCAGATTACCGGTCACAGTAACAATTGTAGTGACAGGAATTTGTATTTCAGTAATGAGTTTGGGATATTTAGGTTCTGTAAAGTATATTCCTGTCAGTCTAAGTGTTTTACTTTTTTTTACATTCCCATTTTGGGTTTTAATCATAAATTACATAATTGACAGGGAAATTCCAAAACTTCATAAACTTTTTGCATTTATAGTGGCATTTTTTGGACTTGCTCTAAGCCTGGGCCCAACCTGGGAAGTACTTGACTTGCTTGGAATTGTTCTTGTGCTTTGTGGGTCTGTCGCATCAGCAGGATATATTGTTGCAGGGTCAAAAGCGGTTCAGATGATTGCAACTCCTGTCCTGCTTTTTTACTCCAATACTCTTGCAGTTTTTCTGGTTGGTGCTGTGATGTTTTATACCGAAACTTTTTCCATCAGTCATACAATTTTGGGATGGACAGGAATTGGAGCAGTATGTTTACTGTTTACAATTGGACAGTTTTTTTTATTTACCGGTACAAAACATACCGGATCAGCACAGGCAAGTCTCATTCTGAACGTTGAACCGCTAATCTCGATAGTTGCTGCCATAATTCTGCTTGGTGAGCGGCTGGCAATTGCCCAGTCCATAGGTGTTGCTGTAGTAATAACAGCTCTTTTCCTGGCTGGTGACAATCCAAAAAGATTGTTTCTCAGACAAAAAAGACTAACAGAAAAATAAAGATGGAAATATTTTTATGAGCAAATCCCTAAAAAAACAAAGCACTGAAGCTGAAGAACTGGAGAAAAGTTACCAGCTTCCGGAAATAGTCCGGCAGCGTCAGCATACATTAAACAAATTATCTGCAAAACGCGGAGAGCAAATTCTGGACGTAGGTTGCGGAGTCGGTTTCCTCTCATATGAGATCGCATTACAAACAGGAGATTCCGGAAGAGTAAGTGGAATTGACCAAAATTCGGAGATGATACGCCATGCAAATAATAGATGCGAAAGCCTCCGAAACACCGAATTCTCTGAGGCAAATGCTGAGGATTTACCTTTTCCAGAAGAATCTTTTGATGCAGCTTGTTGTACACAGGTGCTGCTCTATGTAAATGATGTTGCTCAGGTGCTTACGGGAATCAGAAGAGTTCTTAAACCTGCGGGCAGGATTATTATTGTTGAAACCGACTGGCGAGGTGTGGTACTGAACAGCGACTATGATTCTATCACAAGAAAAATATTCTCAGCCTGGGATGCGGCAGTTCCCAGTCCTAATCTGCCTGTACGTCTTGGCCCGCTTCTGGTAGATAATGGTTTCTGCAATGTTGATGTGGAACCAATACCGATACTTAATACAGAATACACTCCAAGCCAGTTTTCACACGGAATGATGAATTGGATCACCAGAAATGCCTTAAAAAAAGGGGTTATAACGAAAGAACAGTCCCAAAAATGGCTGGATGATCTAGACGAAAAAGGGAAATCAGGAAATTATTTTTTTTGCGTGAACCGCTTCCTTTTTTCAGCTCAGCTGGCTTAAAAAAAGCGTCTTAGTGAATTGGTTTTTCAGCCATTTCAAGATGCAGATCTTTTTCATTGTAAGTATGTGCCAAAGCAACTTCCTCGTTTAACTCCACGCCAAGTCCTGGTTCTGTCGGAGGAATCACAAATCCGGAATCCCATTTCACAGGCTTTTTCAGTATTTGCGCATGAAAACCTTCCCAGCGTCGTATGCCCTCTAAAATCAAAAAATTGGGGGTGCAGGTGCTGATCTGGATGTTTGCCGCTCCTTCAACAGGTCCGCAATAGAGATGAGGTGCAACCTGGGCATAATGGCTTTCAGCCATACCTGCAATTTTTTTTGCTTCAAGAATTCCACCTACCCGGCCAAGGGCAGGCTGCAAAATTGACGCTGCTCCTGTTTCAAGCACACGTGCAAATTCGTATTTTGTTGTCAGTCTTTCACCAGTGGCAACAGGTATTTTAGTCTGACGTGCAACTTTTGCCATTTCTTCAGGCCTCTCCGGAGGAGTTGGTTCCTCAAACCAAAGAGGATCATATGCCTCCAAACGTCGTGCAAGCCTGATTGCTCCTGAAGGGGTAAACTGTCCATGTGTGCCAAAAAGCAAATCTGCTTTGCTGCCCACAGCCTCCCTAATGCGACTGCAAAATAATTCTGATCGATCCATTGCTTCCATTGAAGGCTGACGCGGATCAAATACCGAATAGGGTCCTGCTGGATCAAATTTTATTGCAGTAAAGCCCTGTGCCACACATTCACTGGCTGCTTCAGCTGCAAGGTCTGGATCATCATAAACACTTGGGCTTTCATCAGTGTATGCGCTTCCGGTTTTCGGGTAGAGGTACGTATACGTTCGAAGTTTTTCATGAACCTTTCCTCCAAGCAGTTCATATACTGGTTTCTCAACTGCTTTCCCGCATATATCCCAGAGAGCGATCTCCAAACCGCTCAGCACTCCCATCAGTGAAGCATCAGGACGCATTGTGTAACCTCTGCCGTATACACTTCTCCAAAGAGATTCTATCCGGAACGGATTCATTCCCTGTACATGACGTTCATAAACATCTTCTATCATCTTTTCAATAACATGTGGCTGAAAAGTAGCGCAATATACCTCTCCTACTCCTTCAATTCCGTTATCAGCAAAAAGTTTGAGAAAAATGAAATATCTTCCTCCATGGTGTGGAGGCGGATTTCCCACCACATACACTTTCAGGTTATTTATACGCATGAATTAACAAGAAATATGTGAAGTTTTATCATTTTTGTCCTGTTGTTTGTCTAAACAAAACTAATCTTTCACCCCTTCGACTTTATGAAATTTCTGTACATAGATTTTGAATAAATTCTATTTTTTCTAGAGGAGGATCTCGGCACCACGACTTATCATCATCCAGAATTATTACAGGGGGTTAATTTAATTCTATCTTTAAAAAATTTAATAACGTTACTATTTCTTAAGCCTTTACAAACCACAAAAATCTTGAAGAACAGTATGGATCACGATCAGCATAGTCAGAATTTTCTGCCAAAATGTATTGAGTATAACTAATTTCAAATAGTATTTTCATTTCAGAGTACTGATTTGGTACTGAGACTTTTCCAGGAAGTCAGGATTAATTTCAACTCCCCACCCAGGGCCATCAGGAATCTGTACTTTCCCATCTTTAACAACCAGAGCAGGATCGTAGATTCCTTCCTGCCATGGATAATAATCAGTTCCTTCAATTGAGAATTCCACATATGGTCCTGCGTTTTCCAGTGCCCCCATCAGGTGAAGCGTAAAAACGGTAACTAGGGAGAGGTTTGCGGAGTGTGGAGTGCAGGGCAATTCAGCTTGACGTGCCATTTCGGCAACCTTAAGTGTTCTCGTAATTCCTCCAAGGTAGCATACATCCGGTTGAACAACATTTACTGCACGCATATCAATCATTCTTTTCCAGATTGTCAGATCACAGTCCTGTTCTCCTCCTGTAACATCCAGATTGAGCGTATCGGTGACCTGTTTAGTCCATTCCAGTTCCCAGTAGGGACACGGCTCCTCAAAGTGGCAAATTCCATTGTCTTCCAGCATCCTCCCAACTGAAATAGCTTTCTGGGGTGTGTAAGCGCTGTTGCCGTCAACAAGCAGGGCTACTTGATCTCCCAGAGTTTTTCGGACTGCGGGCACAATTTTTTCAGTACGCCCGGGCCACTCATCTTCGTCATGTCCACACTCCTTTCCCACACGGAATTTAAAAGCATCAAATCCAAATTCATCTCTAAGCCTGAATAATCGCTCCGCTTCTGCCTGGGGTGTAATATCCCGTTTCATACTGGAGCCATAAACCCTGAATGGCCTTGGTTTCCCTCCCAACAACTCACATACGCTTTTATTTTCAAGCTTACCCCTCAAATCCCAGAGTGCAGTGTCAAGTCCTGCAAGTGCACGACGCAGATAAGATCCCGGGAATTTATGCTCTTTTTCCGGGATTTCCTGGACAAGTTTTTCAATATCAAGAGCGTCTGATCCCAGTGCATAAGGAGCAATCTGGCGATGAA
>CAJXDX010000014.1 GCA_913052275.1 uncultured Pseudomonadota bacterium
TCATTTAACTTGAATACCAAACGGTTCCCTGATGAGTCCATGTATGCAGCCAGCACATTGCTATTTAGTCTATAAACTTTTTTTACTTCAAATCCATCAATTTTTGGCAAATTTGCTAAATATTCGCTTTCTGCTGCACATGACGCAATCAAAATTACAAAAAACAACTGGGAGATTAAGACAGAGAAAATTTTCATCCTATCAGCATTTAAATAGTTGGTATTTAGGGAAAAACAAAAAAAGAATAATCGTTGGAATCATTGAAATAAACTTCCAGCTTAGTTTTTGAAACGTGCGAAGACTTTATTCAGATTACGCTTCAGAGGACTCAATTTCATCACAGCTGAAATACAAATAACTAAAACGATAAGTCTATATTACCAAAAACTCCTGAATCCTTTTTCAGGCATTCAGGAGTAATATAGCAGTACTTAAGCAATAACACTATCTTAAGTCATATGTGTTTTATATTTAAAATGCATTACTGAAACAAAAGATCTACGTAATTATAGTGATACAAAAAAATTTATATTCATGATCAATATCAGGATGTAAACATAAGTTATATGATTTTTTAAATTAATCCAAAAATTATTACTGAACCAGTTATAAAAAATATTGATTTGAATACAGTTTCAAACATAAAAGAATCATTGCCTGAAACAGAACGTCCTTCATTTTCAGAAAATGAGATTATTCCTCTTCTGAAAGAACACTATGATCTTTGCTGTACTGTTCAAGAGCTTCCAGGTGAAAGAGACCGCAATTATCTGGCTCAAGATAAAATTGGCAATTTTTACGTATTAAAGATTTCAAATGCATCTGAGTCCCTTGATTATTTGAAGTTACAAAACCAGGCCCTAGAACGCACGGCAAAATTATTTGATGATGGCAGGATTCCGTGTGTAATTCCTGACATAAACGGCGAGCTACTTTCAAGAACCTGTTCTCCAAGCAACAATTTGCACTGGACACGCCTCGTTAAATTTGTAGATGGCATCCCAATGGCTCAGTACAGACCTCATACAAAAGAGTTTTTGCATGAACTCGGTTTTATGTGCGGAACCGTCACCAAGGCACTTCAGAATATCCCCATGCAGCCTCCAGTACGGAGGCATCTTTGGGAAATGCATAATGCAAAGGAAACTTTGCAGGAATATATGGAATGGATCGATGACAGGAAACTGAGGAGATTGATAAATCATTTCCTTGATTTATATACTAATTTATTGACACCAACGGAGAAAGGGCTGAGGCGTGGTTGGATTCATAATGACTGCAACGATTACAATGTTCTGGTAATTCCAAATCTGCATGGAACTCCTTCATTGGGGTTGATAGATTTTGGAGACATGACCCATTCCTACCTTGCTGCAGAACCTGCAGTAGCCTGTGCATACGCTATGCTGAATAAAGCTGAACCTCTTGAGGCTGCGGTTCATTTGATAAGCGGATTTCATAAGCAATTTCCGCTGGAAGAAAAAGAGGTAGAAATTCTGTATCCCATGATCCTGATACGCCTTTGTCTCAGCGTTACATTAGGTGCATTTCAACAGCATAAAGAACCTGATAATGAATACTTGGGAATCAGTCAGAAACCTGTGTGCAAACTACTTGAACAGCTGCAGAATAATAATGTCAGATATGTACATTATCTGTTCAGGAGTGCATGTAATTTTGAGCCCTGCAAAAAGGCTAATGAATTCAGGAAATGGCAAAACAAACCGGAGATAATTTTTCAAAGTTTGCTGAAAGATTCACTTACAAGAAAAAATACTAAAGTACTTGATCTAAGCACAGGCAGTCCTTTGTCAGCAAAATTACAATGGCTGTCAGTCGATGAACAACAAAATTACCTTGACTTACTGCTACGCGAAAAAAAAGCACAGACTGCAGTGGGTAAATATTCTGAGGTACGTTCAATCTATTCTGCAGAACAATTCTGCCATGATTCGCTTGAAGGAGATGAGAAAAGAACAATACACCTTGGGATTGATATCTTTGCAAAAGCAGGTACCTGCATTTATGCGCCATTCGATGGCGTTGTTCACCACCTGAATGACAACCGAGGTCATCTTGACTATGGACCTACAGTAATACTGAAACACCAGCCTTCTGATGGTCCTTTGTTTTACACTCTATATGGACATTTAGGACGTTCATGTCTGAAGAATTTAAATATTGGGCAGTTAGTCAAGGGCGGAATGCCACTGGCTGAAACAGGTAATTCAAAGGAAAATGGAGGCTGGATTCCCCATGTGCATTTTCAGATCATCCTCGACCTGTTTGATTCGAAAGGTAATTATCCGGGAGTGGCATTGCCATCGCAGCAAAATGTCTGGACCAGTATTTGCCCGGACCCGGGAATTATGCTTGGACTTGGCAGAAAAAGCACAGCAAAAGAAATTAATTACAGAGAACTTTATAAAAGACGCAGCAATGTATTTGGACCATCTCTGAGTCTTAATTACAAGAATCCACTCATTATTGTAAAGGGACAGGCGCAGTCATTGATTGATCATAAGGGACAATTTTACCTGGACTGTGTAAACAACGTGGCCCATGTAGGACATTCACATCCCAGCGTTTCAAAGGCACTGAGCGATCAATCCTATGTTTTAAACACTAATACAAGATACCTGAATAACATAAATGTTGAATACGCCGAACGACTCTGTGATCTTTTTCCGGAGCCTCTAAACACATGTTTCCTGGTTTGTTCCGGCAGTGAAGCCAACGAACTGGCGCTGCGACTTGCCTTTACTTTCAGTGGAGAAAAGGACGTTATTGTACTTGAGGAAGCATATCACGGCAATACAAGTGCAAATATTGATATCAGTCCATACAAGCATAACGGGCCCGGTGGTAAAGGACCACCGGAGTGGGTGCATAAAATTCCAATGCCATACGTTTACCGTGGTATTTACAGGGAGCCTGAAACTGCCGGTAAGCTTTATTCAGATAAGGTCCATGATATCTGTGAAAAACTTTCTGCACTTGGCAGAAAACCCGCGGCATTTATCTGTGAATCAATGCTTGGCTGCGGAGGTCATGTGCCTCTTCCAGATGATTTTCTAAAAAAGTCATATCAACATGTAAGAAAATACGGAGGATTATGCATTGCTGATGAAATACAAGTGGGGTTTGGACGTACAGGGAAACATATGTGGGCATTTGAGCTGCAGGGCGTTGTACCTGATATTGTTACTCTCGGCAAACCAATAGGTAATGGACATCCCCTTGGTGCAGTAATTACAACAAGAGAGATTGCAGAAACATTTGCCAATGGAATGGAATACTTCAATACATTCGGAGGAAGTCAGGTTTCATCCGCGGTCGGCATGGCTGTTCTGGATGTTATGGAAAAGGAAGGACTGATGCAAAATTCTCTTGAAAATGGAAGACTGCTGAAAAAGAACCTGGAGGAACTTAAAAAAACATTTCCACTGATTGGAGATGTTCGCGGCGAAGGTTATTTTCTGGGTATTGAATTAGTAATTGATCCGGAGACAAAAGAGCCTGCCCCTTTGCATGCTGAATATATTGTAGAAAGGATGAAATCTTTAAGGATACTGCTGAGCACTGAGGGACCTGGTCATAATGTAATTAAATTCAAACCACCAATGGTTTTCAATCAAAAAAATGTTCAACAATTGACTGTTGAACTGGAAAAAATACTAAGTGAAACTCCCCTGCAGATAAATCATTAACATTTTTAATGTCCAGCCAGAAAAGAATTGCAATTGGAGGAATCAGCACAGAATGCAGTACTTATTCTCCCCTTTTTCAAACAGAAGATGATTTTAACAAAATTGAGGGTGACTCGCTTGTTGAACTGCTGAACTTTCCTTTTGCAAGTTTCAACATCCATGCTCAACCGCTTTTCTTCTGTAAATCTCTACCGGGAGGCCCTGTTGAAGCTGAATATTATTCATCTGCAAAAGACAAATTTCTTAAACTGTTAGAAGCCGCATGTCCGCTTGAGGGAGTATTATTAATGATGCACGGAGCAATGCATGTACCTGACATTGAAGATCCGGAAGGAAACTGGATCAGTGAAGTAAGATCTATTGTTGGAGACAACTGCATCATTGCCGTCTGTTTCGATCTTCATGGCAATGTCACAGATGAAATTTTCGAGAACATAGATATTTTTACTGCCTACCGTACGGCTCCTCACATTGATATAGAATCAACATACCACCGAGCCGCAAAACTGCTTGCCGAGGCTGTTAGTGGTGATTTTCGACCTGAAGTTGTATGGTCATCAATACCTGTTTTAGTATCTGGTGAAATGTCTTCAACATTTGCTGAGCCCTGCAGAAGCATCTATAAGCAGCTTGAAATTTTTGATCAGCGAAAAGGTATTCTGGATTCAAATTTAATGATTGGTTATGTCTGGGCAGATATTAAAACTGCTGGCGCCTCAGCTGTTGTTACCTGTTCAGACCAGCAGTCAGGGATCGAAGCCTGTACTGAAATAGCAGAAATGTACTGGATTAATCGCAACAATCTTAATTTTGATATGCAGGCAGGTGAACTGGATACAGTCTTCAAGTGGATTACTGAAGAGTTTTCTATATTAGCAGACAGCGGAGATAATCCAACAGCAGGTGGAGTAGGAGACCGTGCAGATGTTCTTAAGGCTTTGATTAAAAGGGGAATTCAAGAGGTGCTGGTTGCAGGTATTGCTGCGCCGGGAATTATAAAGGAACTGCAAACAAATGTACACGAACCTATTTCTATAGGAAACAGACTTGGTGGCGGCGGACCAATAATCAAAATCAACCCAGAAAGAAATTATATTAAAAATGAATGTGCTGTTGTCCAGTTCCAGGGAATAACAATTGTCTTAACTGAACAGAGACGCCCTTTTCACAATCTAAGCGACTTTATCGAACTTGGAATTGATCTGAATGATTTTACACTGCTCGTGGTTAAATCAGGGTATTTGTCACCGGAATTACAAAGCCTCTCCGCACCATCATATCTGATGTTGACAGATGGAGCAGTTTGCCAGCATTTTGACAAATTAGAAAACAAGTTTAGAAAGCGGCCTTTATTCCCTTTTCAAAAGCCCGAAGAGTTTGTTCCTTTGGTAAGTCATAAGCAACTGTTTTCAATAAGTTAATTATCCTGAATTATGCAGCGGGAATAATTATGGTAAGTCAAAAAAATGCAAATGCGCTCAGTGCATAAGCAATTTTCTCAATCATTAATTATGAATCAATCTTCTCACGAATATTAAGATTTACTGAAGCTGTGAAAGGCATGGGAACCACTTCTGCGTCCACAGGCTGTCCGGGGTCTTCCGCATATTGTTCCGGAAGATGAACCCTGAACTTCTGCCCGTAGTTACCAACAGGCAAGCCGTGTTTGTTTAAAGTTCCTTCAAAAGGCACATATCCCATTGCTATATTTTTTTTCCTGTCAGGATGATACCAGGGAGAAGTTACGAATCCGCAGGGTTCAGTTGACTCAGTTGAGAATATCGGCCAGAAATCGTGGGCAAAATCAATAACAGGTCTTCCTCCCATTTCCAGGCCAACCAGCTGCAGTTTGTAGGGTTTTTTTCCTGAGAGAAGATCGGAGCGCATTTTCTCAAGAACTTGTTTGCCAATATAATCAGCTTTTTTGTTCCATTGCCCTTTTCCGGAAAGTGACACCTGATAGCCAAGATTGCATTGGAAAGGATTGTGCTGACTGTCCATATCCTGTCCCCATGAAAGGATTCCCGCCTGAATTCTTCGACAATGGGAAGGAGCTGTCACCATCAGTTGATGTTTTTTGCCTGCTTCCAGAACAGCATACCATAAATCTTCTGCATGCAGGGTTGCATCTCGAAGATAGATTTCAAAACCTGCTTCTCCGGAAAAACCAGTTTGTGAAATGACGCAATCATGACCCGCAATCACTGCCTCAGCTAAACCATAAAATGGAATTTTTTCAATCTCCACACTGTCACCAATAAGGTCTTTCATCAGTGCAAATGACTTTCGACCCTGAACCTGCAAAGGGCAGACATCAATTTCGTCTATAACTACATTAAATCTTTTATCATGATTCACTCCCTGCAAATACATACCAATATCAGAATCTGCCAGTGAGAACCAAAATTCATTTTTAGATAGCCTGAGAAGCACAGGATCGTTCAATACCCCCCCTTGGAAGTTGCAGAGAATTACATACTTGGCTCTCATTGGTTTAATTTGAGTTGCATCCCTTGTAATTACATAATCCACAAATTTTTCAGCATCAGGCCCCTTCACCATAATCTGCCTTTCAACAGCCACATCCCACAGGGTAACATGATTTTTTAATGCTTCATATTCGACCATAGCACCCCCATTTTCCGGTCGAACATATCCGAAGGGATGGAAAATGCGGTTATAAACTGTCGCCCGCCAGCATCCTGCCTCCACTGCCAAATGCCAAAAAGGAGATTTTCTGACACGAGTGAATATCAACATTTCAACCGGTGTTTCCCCGCTCTGGCGAAGGTTATAGGGAACAAGACGATCAGACTGATCTACAGAAGTAAAATGCTTATTCATTTCAAAATGTCCAAAAAAATTCTGAATTACATAGTTTAAATTTCTTTGTTAAAGTCATTCTAATATTCATTGCGTTCTTCTATTTTGAGTGTTTCAACCAATTTCTTTACTTCCTGTGACCGATTTATATTGCAAACAAGCAATGCGTCTTCAGTTTCAACGATGATTAAATTTTCTACACCAATGCTTGCAACAAGTTTTTTGTCACTGAAAATTAAAGAATTTTTTGTATCCTGTGAAATTACATTTCCCCGTAATACATTTCCTTCGCTATCTTTATCAGAAACTTTATGTAAACTCTCCCAGCTGCCTAAATCAGTCCATTCCATGTCAACAGGTATAACAGCCACACGATCTGATTTTTCAAGCAGCGCGTAGTCGATAGAATCTGCAGAAACGGAATTATAAATCGACCTTATTTTTTCTTGATCAGAAAGATCACCTGCAGAAGCCTCTTTTTCAAATACATCAAGTAGTGCAGGGGCATGTTTGCGAAACTCCTGCAGCCAAGTTTCAGTTGTAGCCATGAAAATACTTGCATTCCATGTATAATCAGAGGAATCCAGATATTGCTCTGCTGTTGGCTGGTCAGGTTTTTCAACAAACTCTTCAACTTTGGAACCTACTTCCAGAGGTTTCCCGGATTTAATATATCCATAACCAGTTTCAGCACGATCAGGCTTTATTCCAAAAGTAACAATATATCCTGAAGATGCTAATTTTTCTCCAAGTTTCAAGGCATGGGTGAAGCTGTGAAGATTTTTGATCAAATGATCTGACGCTAAAACTACAACAGGATCATTACGATTGCTTTGAGGAATTCTCAGGATACTCCACAGAATTGCTGGAGCAGTGTTTCTACCAACAGGTTCTAAAAGCAGCTGCTCAATCGGGAAATCTGGAAATATTTGTAAAATTTGCTGACGCAACTGGTCTTTGTGCGCATCTCCACCAACTATATAAATCTGTTCAGGCGAGACCAGGGAGTCAAGACGTTTACATGTTTCCTGAAAAAGAGATTCCTGACTTGATCCGAGATTAAGAAACTGTTTGGGTGTCATGTTGCGACTGTATGGCCAGAGACGCGTACCTGTTCCTCCCGCAAGTATAATTGCTATCATACGATTAAAAATTATGAATTAATTTAATGTTGAATGGTCAGACAAGTTTGTGGTTGTGATTTTTTTAAGAAAATCAAGCCGGCTTAGAATAACGGAAATTGCAGTTAAACTGATCAAAGAACCTGCTCGTACTTGTTCAAGTGCATGAAAATAAGAGCGTAAGTGCGATGAGTAATTTTCTTCCAGAGATTCCATCAGCCATGCAGCATCCGGTATAATCCTGGAGTCTATTTTAGAGGATGCATGCAAAACATCCAGCAACAATAATTTCCCCGTATCCAAAGTACTCAGTAGAATATCCTGGTATTCCAATTCCCAGTCATTTTGAGGCTCGATTAATACCAGTTTTTCGCGCAGCCAGTCAAATCCAAACTTCTGTTCAACACTGATTGCAATTTGGTAAGCTGTGCTGACTTCCAAATCCTGGTTTAGGCAAAGATGCAAAACATATGGAGCAATTCTTAAATCATGTAATGATGCCCGTATTCCATCTAAAGACGGTGAAGATGCCTCTTCAGTAATTTCTTCATCTTCTTTTGCTTTATCAGCTTCCGGCATAACCAA
Source organism: uncultured Pseudomonadota bacterium (assembly GCA_913052275.1). Classification (GTDB taxonomy): domain Bacteria; phylum SAR324; class SAR324; order SAR324; family NAC60-12; genus Arctic96AD-7. The sequence goes on from CAJXDX010000014.1 coordinate 8,240, forward strand.
ATCTGACTTCTCCTCATTCCTTGAAATTTCCTGATGCTTAAGCAGTTCCTGCAACAATGCTTTGAATTGCTCAATTTGCTCAAATCCAGGCAGCAAGTCCTGTCCGTTAAGTACATTTCTCACCAGCGTTTTTATTACATCTTCCAATTCAATTAATTCTTCATACCGCTCTTTCTCACTAATATCAGTTAAAGAATATAACTCTTCACGTATTGTTTCCGCTTCAAGACTGGATTCAATCACCAGATATGTACGTACAACATCAGGAATGCTTTGTTCTGAGCCATGGGCCATTCTTGAAATAAATGTTGATCCAGCCTGATTAGTTATCCTGTTTGTAAGAACTGTAGAGATAATTTCTTTTTTCAAAGGATGATCAATGACATTTTCACCAAAAGAATCCCGCACTGTCCAAGGAAGATATTCCTGGTAATATTTTGTAAGTTCTTCCTCCAGCGGCATTTCAGATGAACTGAGAGCATCAAAAACCTCCATTTTTGAATAAGCCATCAAGACACATAAAACAGGACGAGGCAAGGGCATGTCTGCATTTTCAAGCTGGTTCAGCTCTGACCATGATGGAATGTGCTCAATTCGTTTATTCATTCCATTTTCTTCAAGGTGTGAAATTAATTTGCGGAACAATCGGAAATTCAGGTTTGACCTGATGCTGTCCATTGAAATTAAACGATGCTGTCCGCAGTTATTTGCTATTACCAGTTCAGAAATTTCATCTGTTGCTGAAATTAGAAGGTCATCACGCTCCTGCTTTGATTTTATATGTCCTTTTCTGAGCATCTGCTGAAGCAATATTTTGAGATTGACTTCATAATCGGACATATTTACACCTCCGGAATTGTCAACAGAATCTGTGTTCAATCTTACTCCATTGTTTGAAAGTTCTATTCGAGCCAACTGAGTCAAGCCTAAATTTGCTCCTTCTCCTATAACCTTTACCCTGCATTCTGATGAGTTTATTCTTACTTCATTGTTTGCCTGATCACCAACTTGAAAATCACTTTCTGAATCAGATTTAATAAACGTCCCTATTCCGCCTAACCAGAGTAAATCCACATCCATTTGTAAAATTCTGCGTACAACCTCGATACCTTTTAAGTTTTCTTCATCCGTACCCAGCAAATCCTTCACCTCAGGGGATAGTTCAATTGATTTTGCTTGACGTTCGTAAACCCCTCCGCCAGAACTGATTAAATTTGTTGAATAATCAGTCCATGTTGAACCTTGCATTTCAAAAAGTCGTTTGCGTTCATGCCATGAGCTTTCGGGGTCAGGATCAGGATCAAGAAAAATATGCATATGATTAAAGGCTGCCTTTAATTGAATAGTTTTGCTTTGCAACATTCCGTTTCCAAAAACATCACCGCTCATATCTCCAACTCCTATAACTGCAGTTGTATCTGTCTGCACGTTTCTCCCCATTTCACTGAAATGCAGTTTCACGCATTCCCATCCTCCTCTTGCAGTGATTCCCTCTTTTCTGTGGTCGTAGCCAATTGAACCTCCTGAAGCAAAGGCGTCGCCCAGCCAGAAACCAGATTTCTCAGAAACTTCATTTGCAATATCTGAAAAATCTGCAGTCCCCTTGTCTGGCGCCACAACCAGGTATGGGTCAGGATCATCATAGGTAATAACATGGCCTGGAGTTTGGACCTTGCCCTGTACATCAATATTATCTGTAATTTCAAGCATTGCACTGATGAAACGTCTGTAATGTTTTTTTGATTTCAAAATTGCTTCTTCTCGGTCTGCTGGAGTATTTTTTAAAACAAATCCTCCCTTTGAACCAACTGGAACAATTACAACATTTTTTGTCTGCTGTGTTTTTACCAGCCCCAATATTTCTGTTCTGAAGTCATCGGGGCGGTCTGACCAGCGTAGTCCTCCACGTGCAACAGCGCCAAAACGCAAATGCAGACCCTGCATTCCTACATCATGAACGTAAATTTCTCTGAAAGGGACAGGATCAGGCATTTGAGAAATTTTACCTGAATCCAGTTTGATTGAAATTCCTGTATCTTCTGCCTCCTTAGGTATGTAAAAGTTGGTGCGCAAAGTATTTTCAATCAATTCATACATACTGCGCAAAACTTCGTCGTCCGTTACCTGTTTAACTTTTTCCAAACTCTCGATGAATTGCTGTTTTTTCTCAGGTAAAAGAACTTCCTGGCGATATTCCTGATTACCTAATGAAGGATCTAGAGAAAATTGAGTGTAAAATGTTTCAAACAGCAAGCGTGAACAATGAGGATGCCTGAGCAATACCATGTTTATCGTTTCACCTGTCAAAGGAGCATTAAGTTGGAGGTAGTAATTTCTATACAGCTGAAGCACATTGATTTCGCGCCAATCTAAATTTGCCAGCAATGCAAGCGCATTTAAGGGATCGTTTTCTGTTCTTTTCTGAAAAACCTGCTTTACAATTGCTTCAAGCAACGGCTTGTAGTGTTCCTCATCAATTAAAACTCTGTCCTTATGAATTACACGAAAAGACTGAATGAATCCAAGGGTTTTTTGATCATTGCCTATCCTTGTAGTAAGTTGATCTATAACATGAAGACCAAGATTTTGCAGAACAGGCATGATTTCAATTAAATGAATTTTCTCCCTGCTGTAAATGTATAATTGTGAAACCGACTTCAGGATGGATGGAACGGTGAAACGTTTTAAATTGAATTGAATATTATCCTGGTGTGTAAGCATCTCAATGTACTGAATATTTTCCAGAGCTTCCTGAGCATCAACCCGAGCACGGTATTCTGAAGGCATCAATGGGACATATCGTTCATACAACTGCATTCCTTCAGTCCCGGGATACTTGCTGCGCAGAAATTCAAGCAGCTGTAACTCCCATGGCTTGATTTGTGTGCTGATTTCACTTTCAAACTGAAGCATATTTAAAGCAGGGACATCACTTTTTCCATATGCATCTTCCTTAAGCTCAAATTCAATATGCAAACGAGATTTTTCGCTTCCTCGTGCTTCAAACCAGTCACAACTTTGATGATTAATTTTTGATTTCAGCAAGGCCAGAATGTGCTCTACTGATTCCTCGTTAAATAGAGAAGATGGCATCACAACCATCAGCTTTAATACACTTGGAATCCTTGTATTTATTCTAAAACAGTGAATGTTGTTCGGATTATTGATAGAAAGCAGGTTTTCACAAACCTGCATCAGCTCTTTCCTGGATGAACGAAACAGTTCAATTTTTGGAGTTGCGCTGAAAATCCTAACTACTTCATTGTAGTCATAACTGTCCACCAGCATGTTGCGGTTTTTAAATATAAATTGCATTTTCTGGTGAATCAGTGGTGTTTCGATGTTTTTTACATGAAGTGAACTGCTCCTGAGCAGACCAAGAAATACATGTTCCAGCATGCCCAGCTTTTCATCCGGAATTCTGATGCTCAGCATCATCATTTTTTCAAAACGTAATACCGGACTTTTGAAGTGAATTCTGTCCAGTGAAAAAGGGAATTCTGAGTGGCGACGTTTCCAGAAGTGTGCAGTTAAAACATTAAACAGATTGTTGGTAGTTTTCTCTAAATATACCGGAGATATTATTCCCAGTCCTGAATCCTCGATTGTATTGATAAATTCTGAAGTATCTGAATCCTTCAAAGCAAATTTGATATATCCCATTACGGAATAGTTATCATGTTTCAACCAGCCGCAGAGTTTTGACCACTCATTTTTAGTTTCAGATGAAACAACAGTAATGGTTTGAATCAGTTCAATCATTGATTCCAGGTTTGTCAGCATATACTGATGATGGTTTCTTACCAGTTGTACTGCCAGCATATGCCCTGCAATCATTGTTTCAATATGTTTGAGTGTGGCATTGTCAGCTTCTGTTTCAACTTCAAGATAAAGATGGTCGTATTTTTCAAGATCCTGTTGCGGTAAAAAAACTTTTTCTACTTCTTTACCTTCTGTCAGCTCAACACCTATGATTGGATGAAGCTTGCAAAGTATCAGCAAATCTAATTGTCGCATCAGCGCTTCAACTGTAACGACAATAAAAGGTGCATCAGGAGATACAATTTCGACTATCACACATCTGTTATGGTTTTTTTCAGTAAGAGAAAACTGAGATATTTTGTGTTTTCTGACTCGAACCATACCACTTCTGCGAATAGCTTCCCTGAAAAATGTAAAACGTTCTTTGAGGAACTCGTTCAGTTGTGAGCTGGTGCAGGAGTCACGCATTCTTTCGGACATTCCACGCAGGAATTGAGTGGAATATTGATTGAACAAAGAATTATCTGAAACAACAGTCATTTTTTAAATAATTTTTTGTTGGATCTGCTTCATTAATTGGAAGATTTAGTAAAGCTATTTTAATAACATACTTCAATTTAAGTGTGACTGAGCTCTTTACTACATAAACAAATGATATGAATATGATAATGAATATTTAAGCCCAATGAATTGATTTTTAATTAAGACATGATCTCAGTGAAATGCTTAGATTTTTAAGCAAATCAAAATATAATTCTGGTCCAGGAAGAATATCTGCCCCAATCGGATCAAGTACCCCTTTTTTTACTGAAGTACCTTTTATCAAAGCCTTGACAAGTTTTTGAGAATACTGAGGCTCTGTGAAAATACAACGCACTTTATTTGTATTGATCATATTTTGAACTTTCTTCAACCTGCTCACACTTAGAAAGTGTTCCAACTGGAGTGTTATTGAACCTACGCTATTCAGTTGATAACGACTTTCAAAATACTGATATGCATCATGCAAAACCAGGTAAGTACGATCAGATATTTCGCTCATTTCTGATGAAAGCTGCTGATCCAGTTCATTTATTCTAACAATAATCTTTTCACCGTTTCTTTGGTATTTTTGGGCATTTTCAGGATCAAATTCACTTAAAATATGAACTATTTTCTGAGTAATTACTTTTGCATTTTCAGGATCCAGCCATATGTGAGGATCTACTGCTGATTGCAATTCAGAATCTTGATCACTTGAATGATTATGACTGTAAGATTCAAAATTTTCAGATTTTCCTATATGGCTTTCAGCACGAAAAGATTTGAGCTTAAGTCCCTTTATTTCCAGCATAGAAACAACCTTTGCTTTTTTTGACAATAAATTTATTGGTTTTGCCAAGAATCCCTCTAAAGTCTCTCCTCCCCAGAAAACAAAATCGGCATATTGCAGTTTTTCAGCATCACTTGGTTTCAGGGAATAGGTATGCGGGGAAAAGTTGCCTTTTAATAGCAGTTCCGGACGGGCAACACCAAGCATTACACCTGATACAAGTGAATGAAATGGTTTGATTGAAACTACAACATTCAGGTTTGAATCTGCATTAGTCTCACTAAAACATACTAGAAGGAAGATAATTATACTGTAAAATCGTGCTTTCATTGTAACTCTGGTTTTACTTTACTGAATTGATTTGAGGGTGAGTCTGTGTTACAAATGATGTGTAAAGTAAGGTAAATCTAATTCTCTAGTTAGTCAATGTTAACAAGTGTTGAAACTACAGTTGATGATCTTGGTTTTGAAATCACCAGCGGAACTCTGATCCAATCTCAAAACATATCTTTACATATAGGAGGGAAGGAACTTCTATCAGGGATATCTCTCAATATTTCAAAAGCTGAAATTGTTACAGTAATAGGTCCCAATGGCGCGGGGAAAACAACCTTACTTCGTTTGCTGTTAGGCTTGATACCAGCCAGTTCCGGAAGCATATATCGTAAACCTAAACTCAGGATTGGATACCTTCCACAAAGAGCAGTTTTTAACCCAGTTCTCCCACTTTCAGTCAGCAGGATAATGAATCTGACAGGGAATTATTCCAAACTCCAAATAGAAACTTCCCTGGAGGAAACAGGAGTTCAAGCATTGAAAGACAAACCTGTTTCTCAACTCTCAGGTGGAGAATACCAACGTGTAATGCTTGCAAGAGCGCTTTTGCGGAACCCTGAGCTGCTTGTACTGGATGAACCTGTTCAGGGGGTTGACTATATGGGAGAATCGGAATTATATAATTTAATAGGGGACCTGCGAAAAAGCCATGGTTGCGGAGTACTAATGGTTTCACATAATTTACATGTGGTAATGGCATCCACAGACAGGGTTTTATGCTTAAATCAACATATTTGCTGTGAAGGACAACCGGAAGATGTAACTCAGCATCCGGAATACTTACGTCTGTTTGGCCTGGATTCAGGAAGTGCTTTGGCCATATACAGTCATCAACACGATCATAAACACCACATTTCCGGGGAATTAACTTGAGTCAATCTCATGACATTTCTGGATGATTTCTTTTGGCGTGCAGTTATCGCTGGTGTAGGAGTGGCAGTGGTAGCAGGGCCTCTGGGGTGTTTTGTAGTTTGGCGCAGAATGTCATATTTAGGAGACACCATGGCGCATTCTGCACTGCTTGGCGTTGCACTCGGTTTATTTCTTAAAGTTGACCTGATGATAGGAGTTTTTGCTGTCGTACTGGCAGTAGCATTGGTGTTGTTCTTTTTTCAAAGACAAAAACTGCTTACCAATGATGCAGTATTAGGCACTCTTTCCCATGCGTCTCTTGCGATGGGTGTTCTAATAATCAGCCTGATGGCGTGGGTACGAATTGACTTAATGGGATATTTATTCGGTGATATCCTTGCAGTTAGCCTGAATGATCTTTACTGGATATATGGTGGAGGAATTTTAATTTTACTGACATTACTTATGCTTTGGCGTCCCTTGCTTGCAATTACTTTTGACGGAGAACTTGCTCAGGCGGAAGGAGTACCCGTATTAGGTGTACAACTTCTTTTCATGCTCCTGGTAGCAGCAGTAATAGCTTTGTCTATGAAAATAATTGGAATCCTGCTGGTGACATCTCTCTTGATTATTCCAGTTTCAGCTGCAAGGCGTTTCAGCAACACACCGGAACAGATGGCAATTGGCGGAGCATTAATCGGGATATCTTCAGTTTTACTTGGATTATGGGCCTCCCTGCATGTTGACACTCCTTCCGGACCTTCGATAGTAATTGCCGCAGTTCTGTTCTTTTTTGCGGCTCATATTTTACCTTTCAGGCAATTCAAGTATTAATTATTTTAATCCGGACACTCCATTTAATTCAAATTAAAACTCAAGTTTAAAAGTACAGTATCATTCAGTAAAAGGATGTTTGTCTTAAGTTCAGTAAAAAAATCTATCCAGTTATAATGATTATTGTAAATTCATTTTTTAGTTGAGTTTTTTTAGTTGATAAAATCATTCTTCACAAATTTTTTCCTGCCAAGACCAATTTAAATTATGTAGAAAAGCGGATCCCTAAATTTAATATGCCACATTCAATAATAAATGATGTTACACCTGAAATGATTCAGCGTTATAACCGTCCGGGACCCCGTTACACAAGTTATCCTACAGTACCTGTCTGGGGAAAAGGCCAGTTCTATGACGCCTACGTACAGTGCCTTCAACAGGAAAGTCTTAAAGAAAGGCCAATTTCACTTTATGTCCATTTACCCTTTTGCAGACAGCTATGTACATTTTGCGGATGCAACAAGTTTATCACCGGCAACAGGAAAATTGCTGAAGATTATTTGTCTGCTCTTGAAAAAGAAATTGACGGAGTTGCCAGAATTCTGCAGTCACGTAAGAAACTTGCACAAATTCACCTGGGTGGAGGGACTCCCACTTACCTCAATCCCAAACAGCTTGAAAGAGTCATAAATAAGATCACTTCCAGATTTGATGTGCAGGAAAACAGCGAGCTGGCATTTGAAGCTGACCCGCGTGTGACTACAATAGATCATCTTGAGACACTGTATGGACTAGGATTCAGGAGGGTAAGTTTTGGTGTACAGGACTTGAACCGTGATGTTCAAAAGGCTATCAACCGAAATCAAACGGCTAAACAATCATGGGATACTATTAATAATTCCAGGAGCATTGGCTACACTTCTATCAACCTGGATCTTGTTTACGGCCTGCCACTTCAAACACATCAAAGCTTTTGTAAAACACTTGATGAAGTGGGGAAAATGCGTCCGGATCGCCTGGCAGTATACAGCTTTGCTTATCTGCCCGGTATGTTCAAAACTCATAAAAGAGCAATCAAAGAAAAAGATCTGCCTTTGCCTAAAGAGAAAATTCAAATTTACCTGGAAGCCATCCGCTTTTTCACAGAAATCGGATATGTAATGATAGGCATGGATCACTATGCTCTTCCGGAAGACGAACTTGCACTTGCTCTGAGAAACAGAACCCTGCACCGTAATTTCATGGGCTATACCACACTTCATAACATGGCACAGATTGGAGTCGGGGTTTCGGCTATTTCAGATTTTGGTGACAGTTACTGGCAAAACAACAAAGATCTTCATCAATACATGAGTGAAGCTTCTGACAAAATTCTTAATCCACGCAGGGGAATAAAACTAGATAAGGAGGATCAGCTACGAAGAGAAGTGATTGAAACTCTTATGTGCCATGGAGAAATATCTATTCCTGATTTTGAAACACGTTATGAAATAAGTTTCAGCAAGCATTTTAATAATGCCTGGCCTGAACTTGAAAAGTTTGCGCAGGAGGGTTTGGTGAAGCTTGATTCAAAGAAAATAAATCTCACACCTGTTGGAACTCTGTTTACTAGAAATATTGCCATGCCATTTGACAGATACCTGACAGAAAGCAGCAGTATGAATTTTTCCAAGACAGTTTAAAAAATTCCTTACAGCAAAACCGAACCAAAACAATTACTACATTTTTTCAGGCTGGAAAAAACTTTTACTGCTTGTATTGCATTAAATGGTAATACTGAAAAAATATTTTAAAATTTTAGGCAGCCTGCTGCGAAGAATACCACTGATAAACCTGTTCTAAACCCATTTTCAAGGGTATTTTAGGCTTCCAGCCAAGTGCATTGATTTTTGATGTGTCCAGTACTTTTTGAGGAGTTCCATCCGGACGTGAATTATCAAAAACCAGGTGCCCGGAAAATCCTGATACTTCTTTTATTGTCTCCGCCAACTCACGAATTGTTTGATCTTCACCACAGCCCACATTGACTATTTCAGAATCATCATAATTGTCCATCAGGAATAAAATCGCATCAGCAAGATCATCAGAATGTAAAAACTCTCGCCGTGGATTACCGGAACCCCAGATGTTAACCGTATCATCACTCGCGAGCTTTGCCTCATAAAATTTACGGATCAACGCCGGGAGAACGTGAGAGTCTTCCGGATGAAAATTATCATTTGGCCCATACAGGTTAGTAGGCATGACGGAAATAAAATTTGTCCCGTATTGATGATTGTAGCTTTGACAAGTTTTTATTCCTGCAATTTTAGCAAGAGCATAAGCATCATTAGTTGGTTCCAGCCCACCTGTAAGCAGATATTCCTCTTTGATTGGCTGCGGGCACAGCTTAGGGTAAATGCAGGAACTGCCTAGAAACACAAATTTTTTAACGCCATGCCTCCAGGCCTCATGAATTACATTAGTCTGAACTATTATGTTTTCACGTATAAAATCAGCTGGATATGAACTGTTTGCATGAATCCCTCCAACTTTTGCTGCTGCCAAAAAAACAAACTCAGGTTTTGTTTCTGAAAAAAATTTCCTTACTTCGGTGGCCTCCAGCAGTTCCAATTCTGAGTGTGAGCGAGTAATAAGGTTCTGGTATCCGCTTTTCTTTAATGCTCTGTAAATTGCAGAACCTGCCAGACCAAGATGACCTGCAACATAAATACGTGAATTGATTTTCATAAATTATTAATTTTTTTAATGCTTCTATCTTACTCTTTAATTGAATCATTCATTTAATATTTACAATATAAGTTTTGAATAATTGACATAATTCTTGACTTAACTGCCTGTAATACTAAAACAATTGCCGGTAATCTAACAGTATTTTTCACAAAAAAAAGATAACTTGATCCAAGATTATTTTTCAATGAAAATGGTTTTAAATATTTTATCTTGTTTCAAGACATAATATATGAATGAACCGGATTTACCACAAAATACAATAAACAAAATTTTGAAAGGAGATTTTCATGAACCTCGTTCAGTTCTGGGATTTCACGAAAATCGAAAGAAAAATAATCAGCTGGAATGGATTAT
>CAJXDX010000015.1 GCA_913052275.1 uncultured Pseudomonadota bacterium
ATTCTCATGATGTGGCACAGGTACTTGACGAAAGCGGAATTGCACTGCGTGCAGGGCATCACTGTACGCAAGTTTTGCATGAAAGGCTCGGCGTACCGGCAACTGTCCGCATGAGTTTCGGCATATACAATGATTCTTCTGAAATCGATCGTATGTTCTCAGCCCTAGATCGTGCCAGAGAAATTTTTTTGCACTGAGATGACCAAAGAAACAATTTATCGAGATATCCTGCTGGAACACGCACGGCACCCAAAAAACTCTGGGCGTCTGGAAAATCCAGGATTAAGTGCATCTGTACATAATCCACTCTGTGGTGATGAACTGGAACTGTCTTTGGCCCTGTCCGGTAAGCTAATCCAGGATTGCAGGACCATGGTTCGTGGATGTTTCATCTGCCAGGCCTCAGCTTCTATAATGAGTGAGATGATCATTAAAAAGACCCTTCAAGAAGCCATCATAACCGGCCGGCTCTTTGATGAAAGTCTTCGGAAAGATAATGAAGATGTCCCTGAAATGGTTGAACCATTACGTCCGTTTCTAGCCTTAAAAAAGCACCGCAGCCGTATTAAATGCATGAAGCTTGCGTGGGATGCGCTCGAAGAATGTGCCAATCAGGATAAAAATCTGAATCACACATAAAAATCATGTACGAAAAAGAAACCAAAAAAATACAAAAAATGCTTGAGCAGCAGAATTATGTAGCTGATTCTGAGATTGTAATGTCCATGTATCTGGCAAAAAAACTCCAAAAACCATTATTAGTTGAAGGTCCGGCAGGGGTGGGTAAAACAGAAATCGCTAAAGTTATGGCACGGGCACTCAATACCGATTTGATTCGGCTTCAATGTTATGAGGGTCTTGATGCGAACATGGCATTATATGAATGGAATTACCAACGTCAGCTGCTCCACATTAAGCTTGAAGAAGGAGGAAATAAGTCACTGGAAGAACGTGAGAATTCTATTTTCAGTGAGGATTTCCTATTGAAACGACCTTTGCTTCAGGCAATAACTCATTCCAAACCACCTGTTTTATTAATAGATGAGTTGGACCGTTCCGACGAAGAATTTGAAAGCTTCTTGCTGGAAATATTGTCAGAATGGCAAATCACGATACCTGAAATTGGAAGCATACAGGCAAAGAACACGCCTTACGTTATTTTGACCAGTAACCGTACACGTGAACTTTCTGATGCAGTACGCCGTCGCTGTTTTTACTTGTGGCTGGATTATCCTGAATTTGAAAAGGAACTGGCTATAGTTAAAAGCAAAGTCCCAGGATGTGATTTACGCCTGGCAAAACAGATTTGCATATTTATGGGTCTGGTGAGAACGCAAAAGCTGGAAAAAATCCCCGGAATTGCAGAAACTCTTGACTGGGCAAGATCACTTGTTACTCTGCATCAAAAATACCTCGATCCAAAAATGGTGGAAGCCACTCTTGGTATTGTTTTTAAAGACAAAATTGATGTTACAAATGTAAAAGATTCACTGGCTGATTTTTTTGAAAAGGTTGATGTTAAATTTAAAGATCTTCCTGCAGAATAAAATCTGATTAAACTATATGCATGTCAAAGATGATAAAAAACAATTTAACACTCTAGAAAAAACATGTGAATAAATTCAGAATTCCTCTATTAACCCTAGCAGCAGTTGTGGGAGTAGCCGGATTTTATATAAACAATAAAAAGGAGGATGAATTTCCGAAAAAAACACAACATGCTGCATCTTCATCATTTACAAATCAAAAGGAAACTTTGTCAAATCAAACATCTGAAGAATTTATCACCACTTCGAGTGGTCTGCAGTATCGTATATTGAATGAAGGCTCTGGTGATGAAAGCCCGGGACCTGAAAGTGTAGTATCAGTACACTATAGAGGAAAACTTACCAATGGATTGGAATTCGACAGTTCATACCAGAGAAACCAGCCTGCATCTTTTCCGGTTAACGGAGTGATTCGGGGCTGGACTGAAGCTCTGCAATTAATGAAGGAGGGAGATAAGTGGGAGTTGATTATTCCTCCTGATTTAGGCTACGGCAGCAAAGGAGCAGGAAATATAATTCCTCCTGACTCAACATTGATATTTGAGGTTGAACTGCTTGAAATTAAATAAAATATTAAATTTATCAAAGTGTTTAAATAAATTTTATGTTTTTTACAAAATACAATTTTAATCGTTACTTTTGCAGGTCTTTAAGTGTATCAATAATTTGCTGAAAAAGATAAATCACCATTTTATCTTCCATAGGACCTTTGTTGACTGTACGTAAGCGGTCCAGCAACTCTTTTTCTCGCAGTGGGACTAAAACATCTTTTTTTTCTTTCTGTTTTATTTTACCTATTTTAATCACGCATTTTGCCCGCTCATTCAGTAATTTTAGCAATTCAGTGTCAAGTTCATCAATCCGTGATCTGAGCTTTTCCAAAGATTGTCCTTCTTGATTGTTACTCACGTTTTTACCTTCAATTTTAAATCACTCCTTTATTCATATTAATTAAATGTATGTATGTATAAGTAGCAAATAGGCTAAAAAAAGCAATAGCTACGATTAAACAAGTTCATTTGGTTGAATAATCTTGAATTCAGCAGATTAATCATTTATTATTTAAATCGTGAAATAACAATAACATTTACAATAATTTAGTCATAAAAAGATGCGAGCCAAACTGGTTGCAGCAAACTGGAAAATGAATGGCTCGTTTTCTCTGCTTGACAAAATGTTGAATGTCCTCAGACCAAATTTGGGGAATACTTCTTGTCAAGTTGTAATTTGCCCGCCTCATGTCCTTCTTTCATCATTAAAAAATGCTGTTGAAGGAACTGGAATTGAAGTTGGCGCACAAAATGTACATAGTGAATTATCTGGAGCATTCACTGGAGAAACATCCGCACCATTACTAAAAGAATGTGGAGTTGAGTGGTGCATTGTTGGGCATTCTGAGCGCAGGATGCTTTTTGACGAATCAGATGAGTTCATACGGAGTAAAACTGAAACATTGCTCAACCATGGAATCAGACCAATTCTGTGTGTTGGCGAGTCTCTTGAACAAAGGGATTCAGGCACACATGAAGAAGTGGTTGTAGCACAACTACGTAAAGGATTGTCAGGTTTTACTGCTGAAGATCAAAGCCGCTGTGTTGTGGCATATGAGCCGATTTGGGCCATTGGAACAGGTAAAACCGCAACTCCGAAACAGGCCAATTCCATGCACACTATAATCAGAAATGAGCTGGAATCACTGGCTAGTCCTGAAGTGGCAGCAAATATTCAAATTCTGTACGGAGGCAGTGTAAATGTTGAAAACGCAGAATCTTTACTTTCTCAGTCAGAAATTGATGGAGCCCTGGTTGGAGGCGCAAGCCTCAAAACAGACGATTTTCCTCAAATTGTTGCAGCCGGAACGTAATTAAAACTTTTTTCATCATTAGCTATGTTTGAATTACTATTGGTTATTCACATCATTGCATGCATCTCGATTATCTTTTTTGTACTCCTGCAGTCAGGAAGGGGAGCGGAACTCGGAGCAGCCTTCGGCAGTGTCGGGCAGGCTAACTCAGTCAGGGGGAGCATGACTGGCATAGGAAAAATTACAACCGGTGTGGCAGTTGTGTTTATGCTGACTTCTCTCACATTGGCTTATCTTTCCTCGGAAACTGCCCGGGATTCAGTGGTGCGGGACTTGAAACCTGTTGCCAATCCGACTGCATCACCTGAACAGATGCAGATTCCTGAAGAAGTAACTAAAGAGGAATCACCGGAAATACCTCCTGCAGAACTGGAACAGAAAGTAGCACCACCAATCGAATCTTCATCAGATAACTAAGGCTGCAGTATTTCGTAGCCCTCACTAGGGATACTGTACACTGCCAGAATTTGAGATCTTTTTTCTCCCTTTTTTTTAAATTCTTAATAAAATATACATTCATTGCTGTTTGTTTATTGCTTTGAAATAATCCAGTATTGAATTCCATCAGCTTAGCATATAACATCAAACAATATTTCCTTCATGAAAAATTCATCACTTAAAAGATTTTTTTTGTGAATAATACAGAAATGTAATAAAGGTTATAAAAAGTGTCATTGAAACGCATAGTAATAAAAATTGGGACAAATGTTCTGCAACAGACAAATGGCAAGCTGGATTATAAGTTGATCAGTGAACTGACTGCTCAAATCGCCAGAATCAGAAGCAATGGGCATGAGGTATTGTTGGTGAGTTCCGGATCAGTAGGAGCAGGAAGAGAGTTGTGTTCTGTCGACGAGTCTGGAAACACTCTTGCCTCGCATCAGATATTGGCTTCAGTTGGACAAGCTAAACTGATTCAAATATATTCAGATTCTTTCAGGAAACATAAAACAACTGTGGCCCAGATACTGTTAACACGTGGGGATTTTGGTCTTCGGAAGTCTTACCTGAACATCAGGAATACCCTGGAAAATTTGCTCAAATACAGAATTGTACCAGTAGTGAATGAAAATGATGTCGTTGCTACCGAAGAATTGGATCTAAACTTTGGAGACAATGATCTGCTTGCAGTATATCTGGCAACACTGATTGGAGCAGATCAGCTATTTTTCCTGACAGTTGCACCAGGTTTGCTTAAAGAAGTAGAAACAGCACAAGGTAAACAGTCAAAAGTTGTAGCAAAAGTGGAGAAACTTACAGAGGAAATTGTACAGCATTGTCTGCCATTCACTTCAGCAGGCGGGAAAGGAGGTATGGAAAGCAAAGTCCGTTCTGCAGGAATGGCAATGTCTTTTGGTATAGATACATACATAATAGATGGAAAATTTCCTGCAGGTGTGTTTGAAATTATGGAAGGTAGGCCCCTAGGCACACATTTTGTGGCACATGGACGAAAAATCCGCAGCTATCAAAAATGGCTTGCTGCAGGTGCACTAAACAAAGGCACTTTGATTATAGATCAAGGTGCAGAACAAGCACTGCTTAAAAATAAAAAAAGTTTATTGGCAAGAGGTGTCGCGAGGGTGGAAGGACAATTTGAAGACAAAGATCTCGTGGAAATACATAACCTGGAAGGGGTGAAGCTAGGAGTTGGAAGAGCAGATTGTTCCGCAAAAGAATTGCGCTATCAAATCAAGGAGCGAAATCTGACAAATTCCAAAGTAAATACTCGTTCCGGTAAACCGGTAATTCATCGAAACCATTTATTTTTGGAGTAAACCATGACAGTAAGCCAACCCCCATTCAATGCCAGTAACAGCATCATTGTACGTCTTAAAATAGATAATAAAGTTGGAATGTTAGCCAGCGTGAATCGTCTCATTTCTGAAATGGGAGGCGTTGTTGGTGCTATTGATCTGGTCGGACCGGAAGACGGTGTTCTTGTAAGGGACATAAGTATTTTTACTAATAATCCGGAACACAGTGACCAAATTGTTGAATCCATTAAAAAGACCCCTGGAGTGGAATTTGTAAATTTTTCTGACCGTACATTTCTAGTGCATTTAGGTGGAAAAATCAGTATCCGCAACCGTATCCCTGTAAAAACACGTGACGACCTTTCGATGGCTTACACTCCCGGAGTTGCAAGAATCTGTATGGAAATTCATCAAGATCCTGAAGATGCATACAAACTGACCACTAAAGGAAATACTGTTGCTGTTGTAACTGACGGGACTGCCGTGCTGGGACTTGGAAATATAGGGCCCAAAGCAGCAATGCCTGTTATGGAAGGTAAAGCAATGCTCTTTAAAGAATTTGCTGATATTGACGCATGGCCGATCTGTCTTGATACCACAGACACAGAGGAAATTATAAGAATTGTGAAGGCCATCGCTCCTGGATTTGGAGGGATAAATCTTGAAGATATTGCTGCACCTCGCTGTTTTGAAATAGAACAACGATTAAGAGAAGAACTTGAAATACCTGTTTTTCATGATGATCAGCATGGCACCGCAGTAGTCACGACAGCAGCTTTAATCAACGCACTCAAAGTAGTCGGGAAAAATGTTGAGAAAATTAAAGTCATAGTGTCCGGAGCCGGAGCGGCAGGAATTGCCTGTACAAAAATGATTATGCATCTTGGTGTAAAAAATCTGATTGTTTGCGACAGCAAAGGTGCTATCCATTCTAAACGTACAAATCTAAATCCCAGCAAAAACTGGCTGGCAGAAAATTCAAATCCTGAAAAAGAGTCTGGAACACTCAAGGAGGTGATTGCAGGAGCTGATGTTTTTTTAGGAGTTTCTGCCCCAAATATAATTGGCCAGAAAGATGTAAAAAGTATGGCTAAAGATCCAATAGTATTTGCGATGTCAAACCCTGATCCAGAAATCAGTCCAGAAGAAGCTTCGCCTTTTGCAGCTGTCATGGCTACAGGCCGCAGTGATTATCCAAATCAAATCAATAATGTGCTCTGTTTTCCAGGAATATTTCGTGGTGCGCTGGACTGCCGTTCGAGCACAATTAACGAAGAAATGAAATTAGCTGCAGCACATGCAATTGCTGGCGTAGTGGATGATGCACATCTTAACGCGGATTATATAATTCCCAGCGTTTTTGATACTACTGTAGCAAAAAAGATTTCGGAATCAGTTCAGGCTGCAGCTTTTAAGACTGGTGTAGCGCGCCGCAGACAAAGCAAATAGATTTTTTCCCGAATTTTTGAACATAATACCATATGTGGACTTCATGGAAATTCTGGACTGTATGGGTGATTGTACTGGGTTTAATTACCCTGCTTGCATTTGGTTTTACCACTGACCCCAAAAAAGTTCCGTCCCCACTACTTGGCAGACCTGCTCCGGATTTTCAAGTGAATGAATTGAATGGAGAGCAAAAATTCAGTTTAAGTGAATTTAAAGGAAAACCAGTAGTATTGAACTTTTGGGCATCATGGTGTGCAGAATGCCGCACAGAAGCAGTTATTCTTGAAAACTTTTTTCAAAAATATGGTGTAAATAATAAACAATTGGTGATGATTGGTATAGCTATTCAAGACTCACCAAAAAATGCAAAAGCTTTTGCAAGACATTTTGGCAAAACCTATCTTTTAGGCCTTGATGATGACGCCGGGAATATAGCCCTTGATTACGGAATATATGGTGTTCCGGAAACATTTTTCATTGATCCGGAGGGTAACATTTTTCACAAAACTATTGGTATGGTTACTAAGGAATTGATGGAACAAAAATTTAAACCATTCCTGCAATAAGTGCGGGAAATTAAAAACATCAAGGGATTACTCTTAATCTTACCCGGTATGGAGCTTCAGAGCGCAGCAGTTTTGGAAGTGGTTTAAAACGTGCTTTGTTCAGGCCATTTAGTACTGCCAGTTGAAATTTTTCAGAAATTCCCGGTTGTGTTAATTTTTGATCAAACACTTTTCCTGAACTGTTTATGCTCAATTCAAACTTCAATTCCAGATTTGGTTCAAAACGCTGGTGAGGTTGAAAATGTGAGGAAAATTCTCTCCGAATCACCTCATTAAACGAGATTCTGGCTTCAGACAAAAGTTGCTTTTTCAACAACTTTTGTGCCATTTTGGATTTGAAATCACTCTCATCCTTTGTTTTGTTATCCTGAAAAAGGAACGCAACTTTTTCATTATCAATCTCCAATTCTATTAAATGGTCTATTGGTGAATGATAAAAACGAAATTCAACTATTAATTCTTCATCAGGAAAATCTTCGGGAAGTGGTGGAAGGGAAACTGCGCGTGTTGATTCCAAAGCTGATTCACGCATGTTGTCAGTGACAACTCCCAGACTGCTGACACGGTAACTGCTAACAAGTCCGTCTCGTCCTACAGTAGCCAAAACAAATACTTCTCCGCCTTCAGGAATAGTACCATCCAAATAATCATTCGGAGGATGGTTGCGCCAATGATAGCGTATTAGTTGGTGCCAGCGGTCTATGTAACTGTAATAGTCCCAGTCATAATTACTGAGCCGGTATTCCTGATAAAAACGAATTGTCAATTCAGGAATAAAGTATTTACTGATTTTTTTTGATCTGGAGATCACAGAAATTTGAGTTTTTGCAGGACTTTTATCCTCGGAGCTGGAAACAGTTCCCAGTAATTTTTTCTTGGAATCCTGCTGACTTTCAGTTAATTGAATTTCAGATTCCGGAAAATCTATTTTATCCAGGTATTCAAATTTAAGAATAAATTGTGGTGAAAGCATGGCTTCAGTTTGAGTTGGACTTGCCTCCTTGAGATAATCTTCATCTCCAGCAAAACTGTTTCCTGAGAAAACCACCCACTCACAGAGTCGAAAATTTGCCAGCCAGTTATGCATTGCTGTTCCGGGGAGAATAAGAGTATTGTAGTCTAAATCAGTGTAGGCATTGTTCCAAGTTCCCATTGTTACTCTGAATACAGGTAAAATTTGACCCTTCTTATCTTCCCCGGAAGGAATATCAGCTAGCTCAATAACCAGATATGCTTTGCCATTTTTAGTAGTGCGGAGTGTTTTTATTCTGCCGATCCATTCCATAAAGACTCTGTCTTTAATTTGCCCGGCCAGAAACTCTTGGCGCTTTTGCCTCAGTAAAAATTGCTCAACCGAATTGGGTGATGTTTTGTATTGGGATGCAAATTTCGCTAAGCTTTTCATGAATTTTTGCTGTTTTTCCGGAACCATTGACATGAGAATTTCAGGAGACGGATATTTATTGCATAATGTATTTAAGTGCTGATTACTCCACAGTTCCTGAGCAGATACAAAACAGCAGAACAGAAAACATAATGAGAATAACAACTTTGAATTTTGCATTTTAATAAATAAAAGTTTGTTCATTTATGTAAGAAGCTTCCTTCAGAATTCAATTGCATCATTCCAATTGCACTTGCTGACTCAACGAATCTTTAGAATGCACTCATTTACTTTCTCCAAATTTATTAAACTCTTCTGGAAGCTGACTTCAATGATGAAGAATATTGCACCAGACTTTTACTTCGCTTCCCCTAAAATACAAAGCAAATGATGCGCCTCTTGAAGTTTTGTGTGTTGGTCAATTCTGAAAGTTCAATTTTTCGCAAATTAAATTTTGAATTTAAAGCATTATTGTAGGCAATTTTTTTGCAACAGATACTGATTAAAACTGCTTTAAATAAAACATAAGAGCAATCAAATGCCCTAAGTCTATCTAAATTCTGTATAGACAATTAATGCCAAAGCAGCCATACCCCTTACGAGAAAATAAATATATTGGTGTATTTAAGCTTACTGTTGTAGCATTGTTACCCGGGGTTTCCATTATTATCTAATTTATCTTCCTAAAAATTTCTGGTTATTCCACATGCATATCCACATGCTCCCCACATCTTTTTCAAATCTGAGCAAAAAAACAATTCCATTTAATAAGAAAAATTTTTAAGTTATACAAAAATTAAATTAATCTTTGTTTTTTAAAATTTAACTTTACGCTCTGCAGTCAATCTTATTAGTTAGCTGAAAACTTCATTGCAGGGGAAACCTCGCGTTAAAGCATAAATAAATATCAGAGTCAGACAGATTGACCGAGTTTAATTTAAGCAAATATTCACTTGTCTATTTTTCAATTTATACGCCAGTTGTGCTGGGTGATATTCTTGCTGATTATGTTCATGCAAGGAACACATGCTCTTGGAAAAATCAGGATTTCTGAACCTGATTCATCCAATGAAACAGCTATTTTCTTGTCGCTGTGGGAACAAGCACAGGACCGTCAGCTTTCTCGTCATCCTTATTGGCTGAAACTTCTTCATTTCTATTCAATTGGTGAATCAGTCGGTCAATGGAGTTTTAAAAGTGATATTGTAAGCTCCAGCTTTTTCCTTTCACCAGAAGGTAAAACAGACCCTGCGGAAGAACTGAAGTCAACTTTGAAAGCATTACTCAGACCAGTTAATGATAATCCAGATCTACATGCGCGCTGCAAGTTCATTGCCCGTTTTGAATGGCTAAGGAGCCAGCTCGATTTCCCTGAATTAACTGAACTGACTTGTCCTCTTTTTGAGCGCTGGGCAAATTTAAAAGAAGCAACTGGTATCAGTATAGTGTTTGTTTCATCTTTTCTGAAAAATCCTGCCTCAACTTTTGGACATTTACTGATCAAGTTTAATTCCAGCAATCGCCATTTTGGGCATTCACTGCTCAGGCCGACTTTAAATTTCGGCGCAATAGTTAATCCTGATGACAATCCATTTACATATGCTTTACGCGGAATTTTTGGAGGTTACGATGGCAGATTTACTGATGAGAGATTTTATAATTTTAATCATGTTTATGGAGAAAATGAATTGCGTGATTTATGGGAATATCCACTCCATTTCAGTACAGAACAACAGCATCGAATAACTTTCCATGCCTGGGAATTGCTTCAAAACGTTCAATTCAAATATTATTTCTTTCTAGATAATTGTGCATACAGAATGGCAGAACTGCTTGAAATGGCCTGGACCGATTCAACACGAATCAACACATCAGGAGCATTATGGGCAATACCGGTTGATGTAGTTTTTAAATTGAAAAAAATCAGCAGTGATTCCAACCAGTTGCCTCTGCTTGGTAACCCCAGGCTAATTCCTTCAAGACAAAGAAAATTGCAAACGCGTGCAGCACAATTAAGTGAATTGGAGCATGTGCATCTGAAGAAGCTGATAAAATCTGAAAATTATATAGACTCAAAAGATTTTCGGAATTTGACGGAACGTTCACAAGCACAAATCATTGATGTTTTGCTGGACTACCAACAGTATAAAAAAACGATAGCGCCTGATTTAAAACAAAGTCCCGAGCGCTCCAAATTGCTACGTGTGCGGAGTAAATTACCCATTATTGAAAATGAATTCTCGTTTGAAAACACTAAATCTCCTTCTGAAGGGACACCTCCTATGCGTTTCAGGCTGGGAACTGTGTTCAATGATTTGTTGGGGCCTGCACTTGAAACAGGAGTTTGGGCAAACTACCACGATTTGCTTGGTGAAGAATCCGGGCACTTGCTTAACGCTGAAGTTGTTACTCTGGATTTACACATGCAATTTCGTGATGATTCATTTGAACTGACTCAATTCCAAATATTCAATATTCAAAAATACGCTCTCAATCCAACGGGAATATCAGGCGATTTTGATTGGTCATGGCGGACAAGAGCAGGATGGGAGCGTGAAAACTTAGGCTGTTCTCCCTGCAGAAAATTTTTTATTTCCGGAGGCATGGGGGGAGCCATTTCATTAGCAGGTAAAGATGTTGAACACGCTTTTGTGGAGTTATACGGAGAAACTGATAAAGAATCAAGGTCAGCAATTTCATTGGGATACGCACCACATTTAGGGGTAAACTGGAGTCCCATGGAGATGTGGAAAATCAGGCTTGAAAGTGGATGGTTTCAAAGCCTGCAAGGACCAAAAAAAGCATATCACCATACAAGATTTGACCAACGAATGACCATTTCACAAAACTGGGATATCAGGTTGGAGGTACAGCAACTGGAGTATATGGAAGGAATTGTAGCCCTTCATTTTTACTGGTGAAACAATTTCAAAACAGTGGGTTAATTACTATTCACAGTATTATTATCATGTCTAACCAGTACAGGTTCTTTTAAATTTAGAATGCCTTTTGAAACATCGTATGTCAGACCGCTGCCAAGCATTGTATGACCTTCACCTAACATCCTTACAGGCTTGGGGATGGTTAGTATTTCTTTCTTTGCGTCGTAGATTGCTGTTTCTGTATGAGCTTCTGATCCATCCTCACGCCACAATACAACATTTCCGGAAAGTGTTACCCTGTTGTCGTGCTTTTCTATCAACCCCTGGTCTGCGGTAATATATAGAGCTACCTGCTGAGAAGGATTGTTAACTGAAACTGAGGTTTCTGAAGAGTAATTGTCAGAGGAGTTGTCAACAGCATAAACCCAGATTTTGACTTTCTCAATGCGCATCCGATTAGACTTTTCTGAAACAACTGCACGATTGCCTATCAGTTTCCAACTTTTTCGCTCATGCTGGTAATCATTTATAGTGATCTGCTGTAAATCTAAAACCCCTCTCTCTTCCAAGGGGATAATTTCCTGTGGCTGGCTGTAATGAAAAAAATAATATGCAGCACCCGCAACCGCACCTAATAAAAGAAGAATCGCAAGCTCTTTACGGTTTTCAAGTAGAAATGAAGAATAAGATTGAAGGCCCTGAGATGCCATCTGGAGTTGAGAAAAAACTGTTCAGAAGCGGAATGTGTAAATTGGCAACTCCCACTTTGTAGGATCATATTTCTCTGGACGCGCCGCTAGCTGCAAGTTTTCAACTGTAAAGGGAGAAGAATTATGATGTACCTGAAACTTTGGTGTCGGTAGTTCCAGAAGGTATGTTTTATCAAAGCTCATTCCACTTACAACTAAATAAATCCCCAGACCATAACCAAGCACACCCCCAATTGTAGTTGAAGTAATAAGTGATTCACGAAGCTGAATTCCTGACACTAAATGGTAAGAAAAACCCATTGTAGCGCCCCATGCAGATCCCCAAAGTGTATTCCAAAAAACTGAATACATCACAGGTTTTTGTGTTTCAGCAAGTGGTAAAACTTGTTGTTGGGCTGAAACAGTCGTCAGACTTATGTTTCCCAGTAGGACTGAGATAACAAGGATTTTTATCAGATTGTTTTTCATCTTTTGAATAGAAATCTATGATAAATTCTTCCTAAAAGCGGAATCCAAATAAAGTTAGCTTAATCGAATGAGCCGAATGAGTTTCTGCCTGAGAAATTATTGAACGATGAATTGGCCGTTCAAGGTCATTATTCCCTAAAAGCTGATCCAAATTTTCCGGTAAAGTGGTATCAGAGGGAAAAACTATCGCATTCTGCAACATATAAAATCCAAATAAAGCACCTAAAGCGGTTCCCGCAACGAAACCATTTGTTACAGTGCTTTTTAGAGTAACATTCGGATTAAGTGGATCCATAAACCACACTACAATACCCAGTCCTGCTCCAAACACACCTCCACCAAGTGTGTATCCAAGCTCCTGCTTCATCATTAAAGGCCCTTTTTCCTGTGCCTGCAATGTGGTGGTGGTAATCAAAATTAAAAGTAAAATTGAAATAAAAGAAATTATATTTTTCAAATTCATACATCCTTGACGGATTTTAGCTTTAGAGGAGTTATAATTCTCATTTATATGAATTTCGGAAGCAAAACATTCCATCAACTGTCTCTCGTGTTTTATAACGCTAAATGCTAGAATACGGTTTAATGCTGATGACTAAATTGAGCGAAGTTTATACGGGTTTTATTGATATTGAATGAGATTTGCATTCAGGCTTTGGAAATATTTTATGAAAGCCTTTTGCATATTAACATCTAATATCTTGCTCCGAATTATACTCTCTCTATATATGTTCCTCCTCAAGACCATTCCAAGGATATTAGTCATTTTTTCGGTACTATATTTTTTGGTTTATTCTCCGGCAAATATAATTGCACAAAATTTTGACGATGATCCCCTCATGTTGGAGGGAGATGATGAATTTGGTTTTGAACAATTCACAGATGATGACTTCCAAAGCAGCGATTTTGGCACAGGTGGCATACAAGATTTCGGAATTCAACCTGGGCAAGATCGCTCAGACTCACTTGATTCTCAATATGAATCCACCGATCAGTACCTCGAGGAAGGTGCATTTTCCGAGGAAACTGAATCAACATTAAAGGACGATCTCATTGTCAGACGCGAACTGTTATCACAGGAGGGTAAAGATGCTCCCTCAAATCTAGGATATGGTGCAGGTACAGGGCTGATGATGGGTACCTGGTTCGCATTTATTCGAAAAGAGACCAATACTCGACAACAGTTTCGCACGATTGGTACCAGCACTGTGCTCGGAGCCGTGGTAGGGATCATGTTAGGCACACGAAGTGTCTGGAATCCCGGAGCGCCACGTCCTGAAGAAAATTCTCAGCCCACAGGCTTCTTTTTTACTCCATCAGGCTGGTTTCTCGCCCAAAAAGATGATTCATTATTAATTTCCTTCCGATTGAAGTTTTAGCAACACTTGCGCCAAACAAAGCCATTATAAAGTGGTGAGTTGCCAACTTTCTTAAGAAAAGGTTCTGCTGAAGTCCATGTAATCTACCCAATTATAATTTTTTCCCCTAGCGATCGTTAATTTTTTTGTGCAACAATCGCAAATTTTCACGGAAACGATAGTTAATCGTGTTCAGCAAAATACCGATACCAATGCTTCCAAATCCAAGCAGCATCATGCCTGTTGATAAAATGGCAGTTGGTACCTTATTTACATATTCGTCCTCCAGATAATCCAGAATAACCCAAATTCCGGATACTCCTCCAATTATAATCAATACGAGCCCAATTCCACCAAAAAAAGTAAATGGCTTGTAGGCCTTGGCGATTCTGGCAATTTCAGAAAGTATGCGAAAACCATCATGAAAAGTACGCAGTTTTGAAGAGGAGCCTTCCGGGCGTTTACGGTAGGGAACGGGAACTTCCGTAATACGGAAGCCATAATCAAGAGTCCGGATTGTAAATTCTGTTTCAACTTCAAATCCGGAAGAAAAAATGGGTACAGCCTTAACTAACTCTCGGGAGCAGGCACGGTACCCGGACATGATATCGGTGAGATTGCTGTGAAAAATCCAGTTGACCAGCCTGCGTACAAGATTGTTGCCAAAAATATGGAATGGACGAAAAGATTGTTCCGAATATTCTTCTAAACGGGCAGCAACTGACATTTCTGCACTTCCCTCAAGCACAGGCTCTAACAATTGCCGAACATGCTCTGCAGAATAAGTGTCATCTCCATCAACGATAACATAATAATCGGCTTCCACTTTCCGGAACATATTGGCCATAACATGTCCCTTACCGGGTCGTAATTCTTTAATTACTTTTGCTCCGGATTCATGCGCTATAGAAGCAGTGCGGTCGGTACTATTGTTATCAAAAACAATTATTTGTGCTTCCGGAATTGACTTTTGAAAATCCCTAATTACTTTCCCAATTGTAATTTCTTCATTCAAACAAGGAATAAGAACTACAATAGTGGCTTTCTGGCTGCTCATGAGCTTCTGAATATATTTTGCTGCTCAAAGTTTATATTTTTTTTTGATACTTCGCAACTCCTGTTCTATCTCAGCATCTGCGGATTTGTCATGTTTTGACTCTCTTTTACCGGAAACAGTTTTGACACGTTTTGCTTTCAAGCGCTGCAATTCTTCTTCAATATTTTGCAAAGGATCATTATGATTGTGTTTATTATTTTGAGATTTATTTTTTGATCCTGCATGATCTTTATTGTATTCTTCTTGTTCATTTAAAGTACCTGTTAATTCCTGATAAACCTCTCGTGCCCAATCAACCAGCATCTCAAGAGGGTCTTTGAAATTTAAACCAAATTGTCCCAGGATTTCTTCAACATCTCTGATCAAATCCTCTAATGTGTCTTCCGATTCTTCAGAAGTTGATTTGTAATTACTCTGGGAAAAAGCAGAATTTTGTTTGAAATTGTCTCTACGTGAAGAAGTACTTGAAGTTGTTACGTTTTCCTGGTCATTTTGTTGTCGAGCTTTCATGCCAGATTTTCTTAGGTGCAGGTCAAAAAGCTGGCGTTTTTTCGGGTCCGCTAAAGTTTCGTATGCTTGGGAAAGACGAACAAATTTTTTTTGCAGATTTTTACGTTCTTCGGGACTAACATGCTGAAACAAATCAGGATGACATGATTTCACTTTTTTACGAAAAGCACTTCGCAGCGTAGAGATGTCAGCATCATTAGGTACTTCAAATAATTTATAGTAATTTTCCATTTTTTAATAAACGATCAATAATAAATTTCTCATGGAACACATCCTCTATTTTGACTTAGAAACCAAGTATTCTGCCGATGAAGTAGGCGGCTGGGGTAACATTGAAGACATGGGGATGTCAGTGGGAGTCATTTGGGATGACTCTGACAACCAATTCCATGTGTATATTGAACACCAAATTCAGGAAATGGTCGATCATTTTTGTCGGGCAGACCAAATTGTAGGTTTCAATCATGTCGGTTTTGACTATCGTGTAGTTGCAGGAGTTTATCATGCAGATGCACATCAGCGTTCCCAACTTTATACCAAACTGGCTGGATTGAATAATTTTGATATGCTTTTTGAATTAAAAAAACTTCTGGGACACCGTTTGAAACTTGAATCCATCGCTCGGCCAACTCTTGGTGCAGGAAAATCTGCTGACGGCATACAGGCGCTGAAGTGGTACAAGGAAGGCAAACTTGATAAAATCATTGAGTACTGCAAAGTGGATGTTGAAGTGACTCGTGATTTGCATAGATTTGCTTTAGAAAACGGGAAACTTCATTATGATTCAAAATTCGGCATTAAAACAGTGAATGTTGAATGGAACCTCCATCCAGAAAAAAAAGCTCCACAGCAAATGTCATTGTTTTAATCAATGATTTATCAAATGTGCTTAACCACATCTTCTGCTAAGTAAACACTTCTTATAACTGGTTGCTAATCTTACTCTCACTGTTTTTCTTCATTCATGACTTTTTTTGAAAAACTGGGTAATCAGGTATTTTCCAAGCAAACCTTTTTATGTGTCGGACTTGATCCTGTCTGGGAAAAAATGCCTCATCACCTGCCACGAACGCAACAAGGATTGCTGGAATTTCTTTTGAACATAGTCAAACAAACCAAGGATTATGCTGCAGCCTATAAACCAAATTTTGCCTACTTTGAGGCATTAGGGATTTCAGGTTTAGAGGTATTGCAGGAATTGATAAAAGAAATAACTCCGGAAGTATCTGTAATTGGCGATGCAAAAAGGGGTGATGTGGGACATTCTGCTCAAATGTACGCTAGGGCAGTATTTGAGAGTTTCGGCTGTGATGCTGTTACAGTATCACCTTATCTGGGACAAGACGCTCTCAGACCTTTTTTCGAGTACAGAGATCGTGGTGTTTTCGTACTGTGCTTAACGTCTAATCGAGGAGCAGATGATTTCCAACTTCCGGATTTACATTTACATGTGGCAAAAAAAGTCCAGCAGTGGAATGTTTCAGGCAATGCCGGTTTAGTTGTTGGAGCAACATTTCCGGAAAAAATTACTGCAATCCGGGAAATTACTGGGCAGATGCCCTTCCTTATTCCAGGTGTTGGAGCTCAAGGGGGTGATTTGGAAAAAACTCTGCTTTATGCTGATGACGGATCAAAATTACCTTGTTTGATCAATGCATCACGCAGTGTCATTTATGCGTCTTCCAGAGAAGATTATGCACAACAGGCCGGAATAGCGGCCAAAGAATTGAGGGACAGAATCAATTCGTTTCGCTCAAGTTTGTAAGCATTCCTGTAAGCTTTGACAATATACTCTGTTCAGGCACCGCATACTCTGTGTGAAGTGCAACTTGTTTTAACATCTTACCATCCAGCCAATACTCCAGTGTGCCTAACTGCTGTTCTGCAGCAACAGGAGCCCTGGTTTTTGAGGGAATCTGCGGCCAGATTTCCAAACGTTCTAGCTCTTCAGCATTCAATAAAATTCGTACCGTTTCAGCTGACTTTAATGAAACTTTTTCAGCTTCCCCTCCTTCCACATCTGCAAAATATGGAACTGTATCCTCCTTTTTACTCAGCTCAAATTTTAAAAAATTTTCAAAACCGTAATCAAGAAGGTGTGTGACTGACTTGCTCCTCAAACGAGAATTTTTTGCCCCCATAACAATCGAAATGAAACGTTGACCTTCGCGTTCAGCAGTAGAAACAAGATTGAATCCGGCACGTCTATGATAGCCGGTCTTCATACCATCCATACCTCTATAGTTACGGATCAAACGATGATTAGTGTTTAATAACTGGAATGTTCCATTTCGGAAACTATCCAGTCGAGTTGAGGACCAGCGGAGATATTGAGGATGTTTTAACAACTCCATGGCCAATAGATACATATCGAAGGCAGTACTCTCATCAAGTTTCTGCCCGCGTCCGGGAGGAAGTCCGTGAACTGAAAAAAAACGAGTTTTCTTCATACCAAGCTCTATGGCACGTTCGTTCATTTTTTTTATAAATTGCTTGTCTCGTCCAGAAACATGCTCGGCTACAGCTACAGATGCGTCATTCGCAGACGAAATTACAATGGCTTTCATCAATTCTCTAAGCTGAAATACTTCACCTTGTTTTAAATAAACCTGATGCCCACCTATCTTACTGGCCCAGCGTGAAACCTTTACACTGTCCTGAAAACTGATTCGTCC
>CAJXDX010000016.1 GCA_913052275.1 uncultured Pseudomonadota bacterium
TAGGTGGTCCCTCTGATGCAAAATTCAGGTGGTCCCATGGCACAGGGAAATACAAAGGGATCACTGGATCCGGATGGTACAAGACCAGTCCTGTTCCAGCTTATGAACAAGGAACATTCCAGGGGTGGTCAAAGTTTGGAGGCTCTTACCAAATCCCATAATCATTTCTGTTGTAGGAGGATGGTTATTAATAAGCCTCCTCCTGTCCTTGCCCAGATTGTATTCTTCTGAAGCAGCCACAAGCTGGTGCTTCCTTTTGAAGGGAGTACCGGTCTTGATCCGGACCAAAACTTCAACTATTCCATCCAAATTTCAAAAAGATCATATCTGTTTTTAGTCATCCTGAACCCTTAGGAAAAAGTTAAGCAAGCAAGGATGAAAAATATGGTATGCTAACTTTACTGTAAGCAAAGCAGCATATGAATCATTGCATCATAAGTATTGATGCTGATTGATTGCCTTAATTTCATTTACAAATAAATCTTAATGTAATGTTTAAAAAAATCCTGATTGCAAATCGCGGAGAGATAGCCTTAAGAATTATCGGTACATGCCGCCGGATGGGAATCGGGACCGTTGCAGTTTATTCAGAAGCAGATGCCGACGCACTACACGTTAAAGAGGCAGATGAATCATGCTTTATTGGAGGGGCTGCTCCAGGGAACTCTTATCTTCGGATCGATAAACTGTTGGATGCAGCGAAAGAACAAGGTTGCGACGCTATTCATCCGGGTTATGGTTTTCTGTCAGAAAATGCTGAATTTGCACGGCAATGCTCCCTTTCAGGAAAAACTTTTATCGGGCCTTCGGCTGAAGCTATTGAATTAATGGGAGAAAAAGACAAGGCTAAAAGCGCAATGGAAAGGGCAGGAGTTCCCGTTGTTCCCGGGTATTTTGGCAAAGAGCAAAGCAAGCAATGTCTTCTTAAGGAAGCAGACAAAATTGGGTACCCCTTGATGATCAAAGCTGTTCTCGGCGGAGGCGGTAAGGGAATGAGATTGGCACAAAAAAAAGAAGAATTTGGGAATGCTCTGACGTCAGTTCAAAATGAAGCACAGAAGGCCTTTGGTGACTCTCGGGTCATGCTGGAGTGTTTTGTTAAACAGCCTCGCCATATAGAATTCCAGGTACTTGGTGATCAGTATGGAAATATCGTGCACATGTTTGAACGGGACTGTTCCGTGCAGCGCCGTCACCAGAAAATTGTTGAAGAATCTCCATCACTTTTTCTTGACAATAAAATACGAAAAAAAATGGCAGATGCCGCAGTGACAGCGGCAAAAACAGTCAAATACACGGGTGCTGGAACGGTTGAGTTTATTATGGGGGAAGACAGTCGCTTTTACTTTATGGAAATGAACACCCGTCTGCAGGTGGAACATCCGGTTACAGAAATGATCACGGGACTTGATCTTGTTGAGTGGCAGCTTAGGGTTGCCGCCGGCGAAAAACTTCACCTGACACAATCAAAAATCAGCCAAAGCGGACATGCAATTGAGGCCAGAATTTATGCAGAAAATCCTGCAGCAGGTTTCCTGCCAAGTACGGGGAAATTACACAGACTGGCTTTCCCGGCAGCTGGACAATCAAAACAAGCAGCAGCTCGGGGGACCGACAGCCTTTCATCTTCAAGTGTAAGAATAGATACAGGAGTGGAAGAGGGGGATCTAATCAGCATCGACTATGATCCATTAATGGCAAAGATGATAGTTCATGCAGATACACGAAAAAACGCTATTACAGCAATGCGCAATGCCCTTGTACAAACTGCTGTTATTGGTGTGGAGACTAATCTGGGTTTTTTGCAGTCTATATTTCTTGATGGAGATTTTGAAGAAAGCCAGCAGGACACTTTGTTTGTTGAGTCCAGGCTTGATTCTCTGCTTGAGCAAGAGAATTGTTCTGCTGACTGGGTTTACTGGGTAAGTGCTGTTTACTGTTTTCTTGAAGACTCAGCACAGGCTGAAAAGAATGCACTGAATTCATTGGATCCCTCATCGCCCTGGAACATGAAGAGCAGTTGGCGAGCAGGTGGGCGTGAGCCATACAGAGTCCATTTAAGAAATCACAAAGGTGAAGTAACAGAAATTCGGATAGCTGCAAAGGAAAATTCTTTCCAGATTTTGAATGCAACGGAGCAAATTTCTGTCACAGTTTCTCAAAAAGGGAATTTACTTGAACTTAACTGGAGTAAGGGCGATATGAATGGTTTCGGCAGGCAATTGCTTGTTCTGCATCATGAAAATCAACTGGTGGCAGTTCACGAGCATGGGCGTGAGTTTTTCAGACGTGTTGATCCACTCTTTTTTGAAAAGCAGGAAGAAAATGGAGAACGCAGACTTTCCGCGCCAATGCCCGGGAACGTGATTCGTGTACTTGTTAAGGCAGGTGAGAGGGTAAGCCGTGGCCAGCAGTTATTAGTAATTGAAGCCATGAAAATGGAGCACGCCATTGTTGCTCCGGCAGATGGTGTTGTGGAAAAAGTCCTATTTAATACAGGAGACCTTGTTCAAAATGGCTCAGAGCTGATTGAATTTACTCAGCTGGAAAGCACAGAAGAAAGAATTTAAACTGCATGCTCCACCTTAATTTTGCAGGGCTCACCGTTTAAATCCCAGGCGGTGCTGCCGGACACTTCCTGTAATTCAATGTTGAATGCCAGTGTCTCAGTGCAAATAAAATCTGAGTAGTTTTCCAGCGCCGTGTTCAGTTCTGCCGAAGCCTGATAACTGATGCGAATGCGGTCCATCACATCAAGATCCATTTCTTTACGCATGTTCTGGACTTTGTTCACGAACTCGCGGGCAAATCCTTCCTGAATTAAATCCTGGCTCAATTCCGTATCCAGGGCGACCGTCATCAGGTTGTCAGTTTCTACCAGCAGTCCCTTTTTTTCTTCTCGCTGGATCAAGATATCTTCCGGAGTTAATTCCAGCGTATCTCCGTTAATCATTATTGAAATATTTTTCCCATTCTGAATGCTCCTGATTTGATCAAGATTCAGGCCTTCAATAGATTCAGCGGCCGTTTTCATTTTACTGCCAAGCCTGCGCCCCAATGTTTTGTAATTTGCCTTGGATTTCAAATTGACCAGTTCCTCTTCATCAGGCGTGATCGCGACTTGTTTAATATTCAGTTCGTCCATGATGAGCTCAGAAAGCTCATTCAGTACATTTTTTGCTTCCGAATCACGGGTTACCAGGAAAATTTTCGGCAGAGGCTGACGAATTTTCAACTGATGTTTTGCCCTGAGTGCACGTCCCATTGTGACAGCAGAAAGCACCAGATCCATGCGCTTTTCCAGCTCAATGTCCCGGAATGCAGAATCCTCTTCCGGAAACAATGCCAGATGCACACTTTCATGATCAGTCTCATGGCGTAATGTACGGAATATTCCATCTGCGATATAAGGAATGAACGGTGCAATCACCTTGCTGAATTCAAACAGAACTTTGTAAAGTGTGGCGTATGCTTCACGTTTGTCCTCTCCCTGTCCTGCTTTCCAGAAACGTCTCCTGCTGCGGCGAATGTACCAGTTTGTCAATAAGTCGATGAATCCAACAAACGGCGCAACTGAGCGGTTTAAATCGTAGCGGTCCATCTCTTTTTGTACTTCCCCAAACAGTTTATGTAAACGTGATAGAATCCAGCGATCCAGTGGATTTTTATTTTTTACCTTCAGGTTTTCAGGATTTGGTTCCCATCCGTCAATT
Source organism: uncultured Pseudomonadota bacterium (assembly GCA_913052275.1). Taxonomy (GTDB): domain Bacteria; phylum SAR324; class SAR324; order SAR324; family NAC60-12; genus Arctic96AD-7. Next base: position 3,714 of record CAJXDX010000016.1, read on the forward strand.
TTGGCATAGGTGGTTAGAAAAACCAGGGAGTTCCAAAGAGGCAGCAGCAGCTGTCTAGTTGTTTCAATCAGCCCTTTTTCAGAAAAGCGCAAATCTTCGCCTCGTACAGCAGGACTGTTTAACATGTAAAGTCTTACAGTATCAGCACCATATTTATTCATCATGTCATTTGGATCCGGATAATTCTTAAGTCTCTTGCTCATTTTCTTTCCGTCTTCCGCAAGAACAAAACCATTTACAACACAGTTGTTGAAAGCAGGAGTATCAAACAAGGCCGTACCCAAAACCGCAAGAGTGTAAAACCAGCCTCGTGTCTGATCCAGTCCCTCGCAAATAAAATCAGCAGGAAAGTTTTCTTCAAAGCGCTCCTTGTTTTCAAATGGATAATGCTCCTGGGCATAAGGCATTGATCCTGATTCAAACCAGCAATCCAGAACCTCAGAGACACGTCTATAAGTTTTCCCATTCTGTTCAATGACCAGCGAGTCAACAAAGTGCTTGTGAAGATCATTGATTTTTTCTCCTGTCAATTTTTCCAGTTCCTCAACACTGCCAACACACAGCACATTACCGTCTTCGCTCTTCCAAACAGGAATAGGAGTACCCCAAAATCTGTTGCGACTGATGGCCCAGTCACGGGCATTTTCAAGCCATTTGCCGAACCTCCCGTCACGTATATGTCCGGGCACCCAGTGCACTGTCTTGTTGTGGGCATACATCTTTTCCTTTATGGCTTCAACATTAACGAACCATGTTGAAATAGGCTTGTAAATCAAAGGTGTATCCGTTCGCCAGCAGAAAGGGTAGCTGTGCTGAATCGTTTCATGCAGAAACATCTTACCTTCTTCCTTAAGCCGCTGGACAATTGGTTTGTCTGCATCCTTGATATTTTTTCCGGCTATAAATCCCATGTAATCCAGAAAATTACCTTCATCATCCACCGGATCAAAAACAGGTATATTTTCACGCTGGAATATCCTTACATCGTCTTCGCCGAAACAGGCCAGATGCACTAATCCAGTTCCGCTGTCATCACTGACATAATCATCCAACTGAACTGACCAGTCATGATCTGAGTCCAACTTTTTTTTCGCAAAATCAAACAAAGGCTCGTATTTCATACCCAGTAATTCTGAACCTTTCATTTTATTCACGATTTCATAACTTTCATTTTCGAAATATGACTCGACACAGCTTTGGGTGAGTATATAACGATCACCGCTTTCTTTTTCCCTCACGATGCAATAAACCAGATCAGATCCTGCGCAAAGTGCCATGTTTGAAGGCAAAGTCCAGGGAGTGGTAGTCCATGCCAGGAAATATAAGCTTTCTTCACCTTTGACTTTGAATCGCACAGTGATTGAAGGGTCCTGGATATCTTTATAATTCAGGTTAGCCTCAAAATTTGAAAGAGGAGTTGAAACACGCCAAGAATAGGGAACAACTTTAACACCCTCATAAATCAGTTCCTTTTCCCATAAACTCTTAAAAACCCACCATACTGACTCCATAAAATCAATATCCATGGTTTTGTAGTCATTATTGAAATCAACCCAGCGTGCCATGCGATCCACTGTTTCACGCCATTCACTGGTATAACGCAAAACTATTGATCTGCATTCCTCATTAAATTTTCCTTCACCAAATAATTCAATATCGTGTCTTCCATTTAATTTGAGTGACTGCTCAACTTCATATTCCACAGGCAATCCATGTGTATCCCAGCCAAAACGCCGTTCAACCCGGTAGCCTCGCATGGTTTTGTAACGCGGGATCACGTCTTTAATAGTTCCTGCCAGCAGGTGACCATAATGTGGAAGCCCGGTCGCGAAAGGAGGTCCGTCGTAGAAGCTGAAAGAATTATCTTTCGGTCGTTCATCTATTGATTTTTGAAAAATATTTTCTAAACGCCAGAATTGAAGAATTTCTTCCTCCATCTGTGAAAAGCTGAGTCTGTTAGAGACCTCTTTCATAGTTTGATAATTATTTTTACTGAAAAGATTAACTTAATGGCTGGCTTTATGCTGAATTTAAAGCATGCGAGATTTAAGCTCTTGGTATTTCACGAGAGAAGTTAACGGCGAGATTGAAATATTCCATGGCCAAAGTACCCAGTTTTTCATCCTGACGGGCTACCTTAAGCTCACATGTTCTGACACCCTGTTTGAGTGCACAATAAGTTTGATATAAAGGCAACATTTTTTGCAAATCCTGATCATTGGAAATTTCAAGATAATGATTCAAAAATGTTTCGACCAGATCATGTTTGCCCAGCCTTGCCAGCTCAACAGTTAGAGATGAGACATCATTTGCCACATCCAAATCAGCCAGTTTTCTGTGTACTTCCTGTGGACTGATAAAACGCACAACTTTATCACTCACAAAAATATGTTCCGGCAGGAAAGCGCCATGTCCATGAACAATCCGACCTTTTTGATGCCGCTTACTGAAGAGTCGTTTATTTTGATCAATAAATTTTTCCAGGGGATGTCTTATCATGTCTAAAATAGGCTGAGTCAGAGAAGCATCAAAATAGCGTTTCATCTGAAAAAGCATGTCGTCACACAGTGCACGAAAAGATTCAGCTTTTCCTGATTCGGCAGCTTTGTCTTTTGCCGGATTACTTGAATGAATTTCCGAAAGTCTGCCTGCAATACTTGTCATATTATTTTCGGAAACAGCATCATTTTCCAGAAGACCAGAAAGCAGCCACTGTTCAGGCATGTTTTCCATTTTAAGGGCGTATTCAACAGTTTCACCTTCTGTACCGCCTATTTTTATATTTCCATTTTGTTCCACAATCGGAAGGACGGTTGAAGTCCAGTTTGGGTTAAAACTCAGACTGAGTCTGCATTCTTCACGGCAATAAGCTTCCTTGACTGCAAGTGTGGGAAACTCATTACCCTCCTTTTTGATCTTATACAACAAGTCGTCTCCTTCAAACAAATATGAAGAGTCAGTCTCCCGGAGATTTATAGATTTGGGAGGAATTGTATAAGACTCAGAATTTTTCAGCATCTCTGCCAATTCGGCTTGTGAAAAAGTCATAGTCTGTTCTAGACAATACTTAATTTATGGAATTTACCCTGGTTTGGAACTTTTGAAAAGTGACTTTATGCACTTCTGTCTGAGTTTAAATATTTATCCTCAAATAATAAACTCTAATGTTATTAATTTTTGTCTTTAGTTTAAACAAGGCACATATCAGCTGTGGTAAATATTCCAATATTTTAAATAATTCAAACTTTTAACATATGTCCAAGTTTGGATTTTTTCGTGTGCATGTACTTTTTATTGCCGGGATTGCTTTCAATTTCAAGCGGCACTCTTTCAACAACTTCCAGTCCATGTCCCTGAACTCCGACTATTTTACGAGGATTATTGGTCATTAATCGCATTCGGCGGACTCCAAGCATATAAAGCATTTGAGCTCCCATTCCATAATCACGTAAATCATCTTTAAATCCCAGCTTATGATTTGCTTCCACAGTGTCCGCTCCATCTTCCTGGAGTCTGTAGGCTTGAAGCTTGTTGATCAATCCAATCCCTCTGCCTTCCTGCGGCAAGTAAAGGATTACGCCTTTTCCTGCTTTTTCCACCAATTCCATTGCCGCATGGAGCTGTGGACCGCAGTCACAGCGATATGAACCAAAAACATCTCCGGTCAGGCATTCTGAATGAACACGAACAAGAACAGGCTCTTCTTCATCCCACTTTCCCTTGACAAGTGCCACATAATCACTGTCATCCAGCAGACTTTGAAATCCTATTACCTGAAAATCACCATAAATTGAGGGCAGTGATGCTTCTGCTTTTTTGACTACCAGTGTTTCATTACGTTTCCTGTATTGTATTAAGTCTTTTATGGTAATGATCTTAATACCATGATGATCAGCAAACTTTTTTAAATCAGGAACACGTGCCATTGTTCCGTCTTCATTCATAATCTCACAGATTACACCAGCGGGAAGCATATTTGCCATTTTTGCCAGGTCTACGGCCGCTTCTGTATGTCCTGCCCTGCGTAAAACTCCCCCCTCTAGTGCACTTAAAGGAAATACATGTCCGGGACTGCGTATGTCTTTGGCACTCGAATCAGGGTCTATAGCAACTTTAATTGTGCGGGCACGATCTGCAGCAGAAATGCCTGTTGTTACGCCGGTTGATGCTTCAATGCTGATGGTAAAGTTTGTTCCCATAGTTGCATTATTGTTGCTGACCATTAATGGAATGTTCAGACGTTTGACAATATCTGCATCAAGTGGAAGACAGATCAGGCCCCTTCCATGTTTTGCCATGAAATTAATTTTCTCCGGAGTAATTGTCTCAGCCGCACAAACAAGATCACCTTCATTTTCACGGTCTTCATCATCAACCACCACTAACATTTCGCCATTGCCAAAAACCTCAATGGCGTCTTCAATGGTATTAAAAAAGTTGTTATTCTCTGGCATTTATTTGTACAGTATTTTGCAAATTTTTTCTTATTTTATTTTGTAATAACAATAGCATATAACAGATACAGATCAAGTTATTTTATTTTTGCATCTATTAACCAGTCTTCCCCTACTGCGGTAATTGAATTGATATCAATTTGCAGTGCCTGATCAAGTTGGTCAACTCCTAATTCCCCACACCATGACAATGCTTGCTGTCCGCCAATTATTTTGGGTCCAACGAATAATACTAGCCGGTCCACAGCACCACTTTTGAGAAAGCTTGCGTAAGTAAAGCTGCCTCCCTCTACCAGTAAACTTTTCAGACCGAGTTTATGCAGTTCAGAAAGTATCCAGGTTATCTCCGGAGTTGCTGTTGGAGAGGTTAATATTTTTAAATCCGGCAAGTTGGGCCATTTTCTGGATAAAGCCTTATTTCCAGTAGCAATTATTACAGGGATACCATCATTTTGAAAAATCCTACTGTTCTCCGGAATTCTGGCCATAGAGTCCAAAACAATCCGGACTGGTGAATTCCCTTTTGCAATTCCGCGCACAGTCAATTCAGGATCATCTGCAATAACTGTATTTATACCAACTAAAACGGCGTCGTTTTGGTGTCTCAATTCATGAACTTTATGCCTTGCAGCTTCCCCTGTAATCCATTTTGAGTTTCCTGAGGCTGTTGCTATTTTACCATCAAGAGTAAGTGCTGCTTTTAGAGTGACCGTAATACCCAATTCTTTGCTCATAAGTTTAAAAAAATAAAGCCACTCAGGTTTCTTAGTTAATTTTTTCTGTTATCGGCTGAATTTTATCCCCATTATCGGAAAACAACAAGAAATATGACCATTTATTAAATGCATTATATTTAAATTAAACTCTATCCTTACGTTTTAAGAAATGGTGCTGGGCAGCTGCCTGATTAATTGTTAAATATTTTAAAGTAAGAGGCATCCAGATTTATGTAGAGAACATCTCAGGCCAGATATAACCAGTATTAACAATTTGATAGTTTTACTAAGTTTTCTCAACACTCTATAATAATAAACAGGTATTCTCCAAAAGAATAAGCTTTACAAATGCTTATGTAATCTGAGTCTAAGTCTTTTCTTTAACAGCGGAGTGGGCAAGAATAATTAGCGTCAAATTAAATAATTTAAACTTATTTTCAAGTTAATGATTCATTTGCAATCGTTGACCAATCAGGATATTCAAAAAATATAATTATAAAAGCAACATCAGATGTCAGCAACAGGCCTGGGGATAGACACGACTTTTGACGATACTTCAGTTTCTGTATTGCGTGGGAAACGTGAAATATTGGCAAACCTGACACTTTCCCAATATAAGGAGCATGAAGAATTTGGCGGAGTAGTGCCGGAGAGGGCTTCCCGAAAACATCTGGAAGTTATTCATCTGCTGATCGATGACGCTCTGAAAAAGGCAGATATTGATTTTACAGGAATTGATTACATTGCAGTATCAAATCACCCTGGACTGTTAGGATCTTTGCTGGTTGGCCTTTCTGTAGCAAAAAGCCTGGCATATTCGTTAGGGTGTCCAATAATCGGCATCAATCACGTTGAAGCCCATCCTTATGCCAATGTACTGGACCATGGAGAAATGCAGTTTCCTATACTTCATCTCGTTGTTGCGGGAGGGCATACTTTGCTGATGCACTCTCGAGATCATTTCGATTATGACATCATAGGCAGCACCATTGACGATGCTGCAGGAGAATGTGTTGACAAAGTTGCAAAATTGTTTGGCTTTCCTATGCCTGGTGGTCCGGTAGTGGACCAGGCAGCCATGGAGTACTCAGGTGATGAATATGATTTCCCCCGTCCTTTACTTAACAAAAACACTCACAATTTTTCTTTCAGCGGATTGAAAACAGCAATGCTGAGATTTAAGGAAAATTGTATGCAATCATCTTCCTCAGGCCCGGAAAAACCAGATAAACTGTACGAAACAGGACCTGTTCTCGCCTCTTTTTTTCAAAGTGTAACAGATGTGCTGCTCCACAAAACTTTTAATGCAGCAGAAGAATACGGTCTTAGAAATATTTCAGTTTCCGGAGGACTTGCGGCCAGCCGCAAGCTGCGTAAATCTTTTGAAGAGGAATCATCTCGACGGGGGCTTAAACTCTACTACCCACAGTCCAGTCTTTGCACGGACAACGCTGCAATGGTTGCCTGTCTGGCTGCCCATCGCTTCGAAGCAGGGCTTTTTGATGACCTTTCACTTGATGCCTTTCCAAACCTGCAATGATCGGACGCTGTTTTCAATTCATGTAAAATTTCAATTGTAAATTGAAAAATAAATGATCAGCAGGAAAGCAAATCCCGGCTTCTAGGAATGCTTCCTGAAAAGCATTGTACTGGCCCAGGAAAGACCCACACCAAATCCTGAAAGAACGGCAACCTTCATTTCCTGTTTATCAAATTCCCGGGAAAGAACCATTGGAACTGATGAAGAAACTGTGTTCCCATATTCGGCTGAGTGGAATGGACAGCGTTCCCGTGAGACACCAAGCGAATCGGCAATTGAATTTACAATGTGCAGGCTGCCCTGATGAAGAATGAAGCAGTCAACGCTTTCCAGCGGGACACTGTTTTTTTTAAGCATATCTCTTATATTGTCCGGAACAACTCTTACTGTGAAAGTGAAGACTGCGCGTCCGTTCATGTACACATGACCGTCCTCTCTCACAATAATTCCCTCTTTTTTACATCCGTCTGATCCAAAAACAAATTTACCGCATTCAAAAACAGGTTTGTCATCAAGCAGTGTAACAGTTGCGCCATCGCCAAACAATGTTGCCGTTTTTTTATCATCGTTGTTCATAACTTTGGAGTAGGGATCCGCTGTGAAAAGCAGGCCGCACTTAAATTCGTTTTCTTCCATGAAAGATTTGATAACAGAAAGTCCGTATACATATCCGGAACATCCCAGGGAAATGTCAAATACTGCACAACTTAACGGCAGAGAGAGTTTTTCATGCAAAATAGCCGATGTATGTGGAAGTCCTTTTCCATCGGGATTTTGAGTGCAGACAATAACACAATCAATATCATCCGGAGTTACAGGATGATTCTGCTGAAGATCCTCCCAGGCTTTGACACAAAGATCCGAAGTTTCCTGTTTAGGAGCTTTGATGGCGACTTCTGTAAAACCAATTTTATGCTTAACAAATGACTCTGTCATGCCAAACTTATTCATTCGATCAAAATTTGAAGTTCTTGCTTCAGGCAAATATGTTCCGATTGCTTTGATGCCAATCATTAGATTTTACTTTTCTTTAGAAAATGGCTGACCGATCGCTTTCGGCGCAACAGCTCTTCCCACGAAACCTGCTAAAATTACAACCGTTAGAATATATGGAGACATTTCCAAGAAGCTTTCGATAAGGTTAAGGGGGACTAAACCTTTTAGCATTACAGATATTTCAGGTTTATCTTTGATGGCAAACAAAATAGAGAAAAGCAGACAGGCAAACATTGCAGAATAAGGTCTCCACTTGCCAACAATCATTGCCGCCAGTGCTAAATAACCTTTACCTGCAGACATATCTTTGACAAAAAATCCCAAATGCGCTGTAGAAAGATATGCTCCAGACATTCCTCCCAGTATTCCATTTAAGAGTAAAGCCTGGTAGCGTGTTTTGTTAACCGAAATCCCAGTAGTATCGACAGCAAGAGGATTTTCTCCGGTTGCGCGCAAGTGCAGTCCAAAACTGCTTTTAAACACAACCCAAGCAGTTATCGGCACAGCCAGGAAAGCAATGTAGACTAAAATATTGTGTCCGCTGATTAATTCGTAATATATTTCTCCAATCACTGGAATATCACGCAAAGTCTCAGCAAAAGGCAATTCTATGGAAAGGAAACGGGCTTCTTTGGGAAGCTGAGGAGTTTTACCGCCCATGCCAAACCAGGCGTTAGCCAGTACCACTGTAAGCCCCATTGCAAATATATTTATTGCAACACATGAGACTACTTGATTGCCGCGCTTGGTTACACTGGCAAAGCCGTGGATCATTGAAAAAATAATTCCGATACAGATTGAACCAAGCAGCCCCAACCATGCAGATTGGGTCCAATGGGCTACAGCGGCTGCTACAAAGGCTCCTCCGAGCATTTTTCCTTCAAGTCCAAAGTCGATCACTCCCGAACGTTCAGCAAAAATACCTCCCATTGCGGCCAGCACAAAAGGCACTGAAATGCGGAGGGTGCCATCCAAAATCAGTAATAAATCATTCCACATAAGTTTTTTTACGGCAAACAGCTGATTTACAAAGCTTGTGAAAAAAGTACTGCATATCGATTTGGATCATGCTCATGCGGTACGTATAGCCACTTGTTTTACAAACTGTTCAATTTGAGGACGGAAAAGATTTTCCAGCGCCCCTGCAAACAGGACCACCAATCCCTGGATCAGAACTACCATGTGTCGGTCTATTGCTTGAACTTCAAATGAAAGCTCCGCCCCTCCCTGGTAAAGTATTCCGAAAAGCAGGGCTGCCAACAGTATTCCCAGGGGATGATTACGACCAATCAGAGAAACAGCAATACCAGTGAATCCAATACCGGCCTGGAAATTAAGCATAATCCGGTGACTTGACCCCATGATTTCGTTAATTCCAACAAAACCGGATAACCCTCCACAAATGATCATTGCAATGATAATATTTTTTGAGACGTTTATTCCCGCATAAACTGCTGCAGACTCATTTGTACCTACAGTCCTGAGTTCGTATCCCCAACGAGTGAACCAGACAAAGCGCCACACCAGAAATAAGCAGATAAGAGCAAAAAAGAATGTTCCATTCAGAGGAGTCTGTGTAATTTCAAATCCAAACCAGCCAAATATTTCGTGCATTTGCGGGATCCATACATTTTCAGCAAAATCACGTGATTCAGGCGACATTTCCTGTGGGGGTCTCAGTACATGAGATAGAAGATATACCATGATCACTGAAGCGATGAAGTTGAACATAATTGTTGTTACCACTTCATGACTGCCATGCCTGGCTTTCAGATATCCAGGTATTGCTCCCCAAATTCCTCCGAATATGATCGATGCAATTACTGCCAGGGGAAAAACAATCCAAAGCGACCAGTTTTCCAGCCACAGACAAAGCAGCCCTACCGCAAGTCCTCCGATATATGCCTGGCCTTCAGCTCCAATATTGAACAACCCGCAATGAAACCCGATCGCAAATCCCAGACCTGTAAAAATAAAATTAGTAGTGTAGTAAAGCGTGTAGCCAAGTCCTTCATCGTAACCGAATGCGCCGTAGAGCATGGTTTCCAGTGCAAACCAGGGATCTTCACCTAGTGCCCAGATCACAATACCGGAAATAAGAAACGCCAGTAACAGGTTTGTCACTGTAACGAGGGTGACCACCAGATCATTGACTTGTCGTTCGTTCAAGCGGCCTCCTTACGTATCCCTGCCATCAGCAGTCCAATGTCACGTTCGTTAGCGTCTTTTGCCAAAACTTCTCCCATGATTTGTCCGTCAAACATGACTAAAATTCTATCACTCAAAGAAAGTATTTCATCCAGTTCCACCGATACCAGCAGCACAGCTTTGTTTGCATCCCGCATGGCAATTATTTGACGATGAATAAATTCAATTGCCCCAATGTCGACTCCACGAGTCGGCTGCCCAACCACCAGTAAATCCGTGTTTCTTTCCATTTCCCTTGCAACCACCATTTTTTGCTGGTTACCTCCGGAAAAGAGAGAGACTCTCAATAATGGATTCCCCGGACGCACGTCGAAATGTTCCATCTGCTCACGGCAGGATTTAGTTATAGCATCACTGTCCATTTCGATAAGACCGTTGTAAGCCGGATCCTTGTGATAACCCAAAATGATATTTTCACTTGCGGCAAATGACGTTACCAGCCCCATTCGCTGCCGATCCTCTGGAACATGAGCCATACCAAGCCGACGCATGGAAGCTGCGTCCACACTTGATTCAGGAGTAATTTCCTGATCGTTAATTTTTATTGTCCCATTTTGCAAAGGGTTTATGCCCGTGATGATATCAAGCAGTTCCGATTGACCGTTTCCGGATACACCTGCAACACCTACAATCTCTCCGGAATGAACTTCAAAGCTAACATCTTTTAACCTGTGAATTCCGGAATTATCTTTATAATCCAGATTATCAACTGAAAGGACTGTCCTCCCTGGATTTGCAGGCGCTTTGTCTACACGAAGAAGTACTTTTCTTCCCACCATCAATTCAGCCAATTCTTCTCTGTTGGTTTCAGAAGTTTTGCGATGGGCAACCATTTCACCTTGCCGCATAACGGAAACATAATCAGTGATGGCCATTATTTCCCGAAGCTTATGAGTGATCAGAATTACTGTTTTCCCCTGTTCCCTGAGTTCATCCAGAATGCGAAACAAATGGTCTGCTTCCTGAGGCGTAAGCACACCGGTAGGCTCATCAAGAATAAGTATTTCTGCTCCACGATAAAGCGCTTTAAGAATTTCAACCCGCTGCTGCAATCCTACCGGTAACGTGTTGATAGTCGCATTGATATCCACTTCAAGATGATATTCTTTTTCAAGTCGTTTCAGTTCTAACTCAGAAGCACGTAAAGATTCTTTAAGTGAAATGCCTGACTCTGTGCCCAGCACTACATTTTCCAGCACCGTGAATGTATCCACTAACATGAAATGCTGGTGTACCATGCCGATTCCTGCTTGAATTGCATCATGTGCACTTCGTATGACAGTCTGCTTTTCCAGCACGGCTATCGATCCTGAATCTGCCTGGTAAAATCCGTAAAGAACACTCATTAAGGTTGATTTGCCTGCACCGTTTTCTCCAACAATTCCATGAATGGTTCCTGACTTTACCGTAAGAGAAACATTCTTGTTGGCACAAACATTACCAAAATTTTTATTTATATCAGTTAGTTGTATTGCCAGATTTGGCATAATCTCAGGAGTTGAATGTTGATTTTTTGTGCAGCTTATCCGGGGCCGATACCCGACTTAATCTTTTTTTACAAGAGTGAAAGGCGATCCAAAATTAATTGAAAAAAACCATCTGCGTTGATTTGATTGTTATAAGTCACGTTTGGCTGGCGATCGGTGACATTCCACCAGTCTACAACCGTCATTCCCATTGTCAGTTCAGAATGAATTTCTATTTCCACATTGACATATCGTCCCTCAAAAAGTTCCGGCTTAAGCAAGTAGGCGATTACAGTTGGATCATGAAGCGGACCTCCGCTGGAACCGTATTTTTCAAGATCAAAGCGCTCATAAAAACTCATCATTCCATATGCTGCGTCTCCTACCGCGGATCCCAAATCCCTCAGTCCTTCCAGCCATTTTCGCTGCATAAGAGCTTTATGAGTAACGTCAAGGGGCATCATAACAATTGGGCGACCGCATCGTAAAACGGTGTTTGCTGCATGTGGATCAACATATATGTTAAACTCAGCAGTAGGCGTAATGTTTCCTCCTTCAAAGTAGCCTCCTCCCATCATTACAATCCTGTTAATTTTTGGAAGAATCTCAGGAGCCTTAATCATGGCCATCGCCACATTTGTCAGAGGCGCAAAGCAGCATATCGTGATGGAGTTGTCTTCAGCTGACAGCAAAGTTTCAATCGTCCAGTCTACTCCGTGCTGCTTTTGAAGAGATGTTGTTGGATCCGGAAGATCTGCGCCATCCAAACCTGTTTTACCATGAACATGTTCAGCAGTGACAAGCGGGCGTACGAGTGGCCTGGAGCAACCGGCAAAAACCTTTGTTTCAGGTTTTTTGGCAAGCTCACAGAGCATTAAGGCATTTCGTGAGGTTAATTCTAATGGAACGTTTCCGGCTACTGTTACTATGCCCAGCAGATCAAGTTCTTCAGGAGAAGCAAGCGCCAGCAAAATACCGATAGCATCGTCCTGTCCCGGATCTGTATCTATGATAATTTTTTGGGAGGACATGAAAAAGGTGATTGGTGCAGGAGACCAAAGGCAGAGGTTGGCTGGTGATGGGTGATGAAGTCATCACCCAAAACCAGAACTTATATAATGAATACCATTATACTACTATTGCACAGGACATTTGTTGTTGCTCATGTAGTCATGCACTTTAATATTACCTGCAATGATGTCTTTGCGGACTTGCTCCACTTTACTTTTCATTGCACTTGTGACCAATTTGGCATTGTGCTCATCAAGTGACCAGCCTACACCATCTTCTGCAAGTCCAAGAATTTTGAATCCCGGCTTCCATGAACCATCGTGTCCTGATTTAAACACTTCATAGGCAGCAACATCTACCCGCTTAAGCATGGAAGTCAAAACGAATCCCGGCTGAAGGTGGTTCTGGTTGCTGTCAACACCAATTGAAAGTTTGTTATTGTCAGCCGCTGCTTGTAAAACCCCAAGCCCTGTACCACCGGCTGCGGCATAGACAATATCTGCACCACTGTCATACATGGCCTTTGCAAGCTGTGCTCCTCTAGCAGGATCGTTCCATGCTGCAGGAGTTGTTCCTGTCATCTTTTGATATACGACTACACCAGGATTGATGTGCTTCACCCCCTGTACATATCCGCAGGCAAATTTATGGATCAGAGGAATATCCATTCCACCCACGAATCCCACAGCTGCAGTTTCACTTTTCATAGCAGCCAACACACCTACAAGGAACGAACCTTCGTGTTCTTTAAAAATAATGGACTGAACGTTTGGTAGGTCCACAACCATATCAATAATGCTGAACCTGGTTTTTGGGAACTCTTTTGCGACTTTAGTCAATGCAGCAGCTTGTCCAAAACCAACTGCTATTACAGGATCAGAACCTCTACTGGCAAGCTTGCGAAGGAACTGCTCACGCTGGGCTTCCTGTGTAACTTCAAATTCACGGTACTTGATACCTGTTTCTTTGCGAAATTTTTCAAGTCCATTCCAGATTCCTTCATTGAATGACTTGTCAAATTTACCACCCATGTCGAAAAGCACAGCAGGCTTGAAAGCCAATGCCTGTGATGCACTCCATAAAAACAAGCCTGCAAGCAGAAGTGCGGAAAGCATTCTTTTCATAACATTCTCCTTAATAAACCGAAAATATTTCCGGAATCAATTATTGAAAAACCTCCCGCACTTTACCGGGAGGAAATGGGACTCCCCCATAATCGCCAATACACCTCAGTATTAACGAACATTATGTATATTGTATATTTTCTGAAGATACAATAAAAAACTTAAATAAAAACTATAAAAAACTGAAAAGCATAGTTCGTTGAAGTTTACTTGCTAATTAAGGCTGCATAATAGTTTCCTTCAACTTTTTTCGGAACATCACATAAGCGGGAAAATCAACAAGCATTAGATCTTCAGTTCAGAAATCCCGTTTTGCAAGCGTGCTGCATTAACCGTATTTACCATCAGCATTGCAATGGTCATGGGTCCTACTCCTCCGGGGACTGGTGTAATGAATGAGGCTTTTGCCTGTGCCTCCTCAAAAGCAACATCTCCCACAAGTCGGGTGCCGCTGGTTTTGCTGGGATCTTCTATGCTGTTAATTCCAACATCAATTACCACCGCTCCTTCTTTGACCATGTCTGCAGTTACAAATTGCGGAATCCCGATGGCAGCAATAAGGATGTCTGCTTCTGAGGTTATCTCTGCTAAATTTTCAGTTCTTGAGTGACAGACAGTCACAGTTGAGTCCCATCCCTTGCTTGAAAGTAGAGTTGCGATTGGACGCCCGACAAGATTACTTCTGCCAAGTACTACTACTTTTTTCCCGGAAGTTGATATATTGCTTCTTTTTAGCATTTGCAGTACTCCATATGGTGTACATGAAATAAAACTTGGCTGTCCCATCGCAATCAAACCAGCGTTTAACGGATGCAGTCCATCTACGTCTTTTTCAGGAGAAATTGTGCGAATCACCCGTGATTCATCCAAACCATTTGGCAAAGGGAACTGATTCAAAATTCCGTGCACAGACGGGTCATTATTCAGATCATGCACCAGGTTTTCCAGCTCTTCCTGGGATGTAGTTTCA
>CAJXDX010000017.1 GCA_913052275.1 uncultured Pseudomonadota bacterium
CCAAATTATGCGGCCGGTAAAAGCATGGTGGCTGGAGTTTCACGTACATTCAAAGGGAACATTGTAGGTAAAGATATGACCAAGTTTCCGGCACAGCTTGATTTCTCCGCGGAACTTGCCAAGATTCGTTCTGTTAACCCCGATGCAGTGTTTGTCTTTTATCCGGGGAAACATGGTATGCAGTTTTTCAAGCAGTATTCTCAGGCAGGCTTGAAAGACACGGTTCCATTATATTCCGCTTTCACTGTGGATTCCTTAAGTCTTCCTCGTTTAAAAGATTTGGCCTTTGGTAGTTTAATGACACAATTCTGGGCCCCTGATTTGGATAATCCTGTAAATAAGCGTTTTGTGGCAGATTACCGTAAAAAGACAGGACGTTATCCAACATTCTACGCGGCACAATCTTACGACACTATTATGCTTATCAACAGCGCAGTTGAAGCTGTTGGCGGAAATTTGTCCAATAAAGCAGGTATGAGAGCTGCAATGCGTAAAGCTGAATTCCCATCTGTACGCGGACCTTTTAAATACGGTAACAACCATTTTCCTATCCAAAACTTTTATTTACGTAAAGTAATTAAAGATTCTGAAGGAAACTACACAACCAGTATTGTGAAAACCGTTTACACAAATCACCAGGATCCTTACGCAAAGGATTGTAAAATGTCCTGGTAGCATTCCTGTTTTTGGAGGGACTTCTTGTCCCTCCATCTCTTAATACTTCCCTTCCACAATTCAAACCTGAAAGCAATGTCAAAATTTTCTCAGACTTATCGTATCCAGAAAATATCCTGAGATATTTTCTGTGCTTTTTACCGTATTTTTGGTAAGAAATTGTTATAGTTATTTACCTTGCCAATCATCATTTCTGAAAAAAACACTTCAAGACAATTAAGGTCCTGGTGAACTGGATACTGCTTCTGGAGCAAACGTTGAACGGTTTACAATTAGGTATCTTACTGTTTCTGCTGGCAGCAGGCCTCACTTTAATTTTTGGAATCATGGACCTGATAAACCTGGCACATGGATCCCTATATATGATGGGAGCCTACTTTGCTGCAACATTCACAAATTGGACAGAATCGTTTTTCCTTGGAGTGCTGCTTACTCTGCCAGCATGCATGCTGTTTGGAATATTGCTGGAAATCATTGCTTTACGAACTCTTTACACACGCAGTCATCTTGATCAAGTCCTGGCAACCTTCGGCCTTATCCTTTTTTTTAATGAATTTGTACGACTGTTATGGGGCCCTATCGGGCTCGATATCCCTCTTCCGGACATATTAAACGGCAGTGTCGAACTAATTTTTGGAATACGATATCCTGCATTTCGTATGGTAATTATTGCTACAGGAATCATAGTAGCCCTTTTGCTTTACTTACTCGTATCCCGTACAAAGATAGGCATGCTAATTCGTGCCGGGGCAAGCAATCGTCAAATGGTAAGTGCTCTTGGAGTTAATATAAACCTTCTCTACACTATTGTCTTTGGTTTGGGTGCTGCACTTGCAGGTTTGGCGGGCTTAATGGCAGCCCCAATCATGACCGTGGAAATTGGGATGGGAGAAGGGATATTGATATTAACCTTTGTGGTCATAGTCATTGGAGGTGTGGGTTCAATCCGCGGAGCATTTGTAGCAGCACTGCTGGTGGGATTTATTGATACTGTCGGCCGTTCATTCCTCCCGGATATATTAGGACTGTTTGTTTCCAACGATGTTGCAGACACCGCCGCACCTGCCATTTCTTCAATGCTGACCTATGTTCTGATGGCACTCATTCTGGCGATCAGGCCACAGGGACTTTTCCCGCCAAAAGGAGTATAGATGAACTGGTCCCCTCGTACAGTTTTAATAGCCATTTTGATGGCAGGTTTAGCTGCAGTCCCAATTATTGCTGACAGTATTGATGAGCCTTTTTATACAGTGTTATTTTCCAGAATGCTTATACTTTCTATAGGAGCAATCAGCCTAAATCTGATCTTAGGGTTTGGTGGAATGGTGAGTTTTGGTCATGCAGTTTACCTGGGTATTGGATCATATGTTGTAGGAATTGGAACATTACACGCCATTGAAGACGGTGTATCCTGGATGGCAAACGGCTTCATTCATATGGGAATTGCAGTTGCCGTTTCTGCATTAACAGCGCTAATTATTGGAGCTATTTCACTGCGTACTCGAGGAGTTTATTTCATTATGATTACCCTGGCGTTTGCTCAGATGTTCTATTTCATTGCTGTTGGCAACGATAATTATGGTGGAGATGATGGACTAAGCCTTTATACAAGAAGCGAGTTTTATGAATTGCTGGATCTTTCAAATGATAACACCCTTTACTATCTTAATTTTATATTCCTGATTGTTTTTTTGTATTTTTCTCACCGCTTAATCAATTCCCGTTTTGGCATGTTAATCCGCGGAGCAAAATCTAATGAAAAAAGAATGGAATCTATTGGATTCCCTGTTTACCGTTACCGTCTAGTAGCTTTTGTAATTGCCGGAGCAATTTGCGGAATAGCCGGAGTATTGTCCGCAAATCAAACCGATTTTGTCAGTCCTGCTGTTATGCACTGGACACGATCCGGAGATTTAATCATTATGGTCGTACTAGGTGGTATGGGTAGTCTTTTTGGTCCTGTTATTGGTGCAGTCGCATTTTTGTTTTTGGAGGAATTTCTTTCGGGTATCACGGAATACTGGCAGATTTTTTTTGGTCCAATGCTTGTGCTGATTGTAATATTTGGACAAGGTGGAATTGATGGAATTTTAGTCAGGCTGGATAAATGGTGGCAAATTAAGAAATCTGCGTAATTTTTAAAAACTCATATATGTTAATAGTTGATTCTCTGGTTAAATCATTTGGAGGTTTATTGGCCATTGACGATCTGTCCTTCCAGGTTAAGAAAGGAGTAATTCACGCTGTAATTGGACCTAATGGTGCAGGAAAAACCACCTTAATCAACCAGCTCAGCGGTGAAATTAAACTTGATTCAGGAAATGTTTTGTTTGACGGAATAAATATTTCAGGCATGGATGTACATTTGCGTTCTGCACTTGGACTTGCCCGTTCATTTCAAATTACCAATATTTTTCTTGATTTAACTGCACATGACAATGTTGCACTTGCAGTACAGGCTCACGCAGGTCATTCATTTAAATTCTGGAAAGATGCCAGTAAAGATCATGAACTCAGACAACCTGCGCTGGAATATTTGCAGCAGGTTGGTTTAGAAAATCGAGCTGAAGTTGTGGCAGGGCAACTATCCCATGGTGAACACCGTCAGTTGGAAATTGCCATGGCTTTGGCAACCCGTCCAAAATTACTGCTTCTTGACGAACCTATGGCAGGAATGGGCCCAAAAGAATCAATAGCGATGGTAGAAATTCTGCAGGAACTTAAAGGCAAATTAACCATTCTGCTTATAGAGCATGATATGGATGTGGTTTTCACTTTGGCAGACAAGATTACAGTCCTGGTAAATGGCAGAGGTATCACAACTGACAGTCCAGAGGCAATTCGAAAGAATCCGGAAGTTAAAGCAGCATATCTTGGTGAGGAGAATACTGATGCTTGAAATAAACAACATGGAAACTTCTTATGGTCAGAGTCAAGTACTGTTCGGTATTGATCTGAAGATAAATCAGGGTGAAGTTGTAACCCTTCTTGGACGCAACGGCATGGGCAAAACAACTACAATAAATTCAATTATGGGTCTGGTTAAAACAAAATCCGGTGAAATTATTTTTGATGGTAATCATGTCCAAAAATGGCCACCATACAAAGTTGCCAGGACAGGAATTGGCCTTGTGCCTGAAGGTCGCCAGATTTTTCCAAATCTTAATGTGTACGAAAACCTCGAGGCAACCTCTTCAAACAGGTTCAAAAAGAGGAATCCGTGGACACTCGATAGAGTTTTAGAATTATTTCCCCGATTGAGAGACAGATTAAAAAATATGGGGAATCAGCTATCCGGAGGGGAACAGCAAATGCTGGCAATAGGGCGGGCGTTGATGACAAACCCCCGTCTGTTGATCTTGGATGAAGCTACAGAGGGGCTTGCCCCTTTAATCAAAAAGGAAATTTGGGATTGCTTAAAAGGTTTGAAATCATCCGGACAGTCAATCCTTGTGGTAGATAAAAACATTAAGGCTCTTACAGACCTTGCTGACCGCCATTATATTATGGAAAAAGGTAAAATTGAGTGGATTGGTGATTCATCGACACTGAACTCAAATAAAGAAATACAACATCGATATTTGGGAATTTAGCAAAGCATTCTTTAAATGCTGCCTGTTACCAATTATCATTTTAAGTAATGTTATATTAGCCTTGTTGAAGCAGCTGCAGTACATTTTCAGGCAGCTGATTAGCTTGAGCCTGCATCGATTGGCTTGCAGACAGTAGAATCTGATTTCCTGTCAATTTTGACATCTCTGCAGCCATATCTGTGTCTCTAATTGTTGACTCTCCTTTGGTGATATTTTCTTCAGCAATTCTTAATGAATTAAGATTGCTTTCGACTGCGTTTTTCTGGAATGCTCCAATTCTGCCTCGATAAATTGTAATTTCATCAATCGCTTTATCAATTATTATTCCAGCATCATTGGCCCCTCCTTTAGTTCTTAAATCTATATCATAAAGGCTTTTAAATCCGCTTTCATTTTCCACACCCATTCCCAGGTTATTGGTACGAATGCTTTTCAATGAGAAACTGCTTTCCATCCCTGGTTTAGGTCCAAGATTTACATTCTTCGTCTGTTGAGACAAGTGTACATAGCCTTCAATGATTGGGTTTTCATGTGAACCAACAATTTCCTCCTGGGACTCTTCCACGAATTCTAAACCAATGAACTCTCCCAGCTCGTTTTTTATAGGGACTTCCTTTAATCCTATTGTGCGATCATATTGTATCGTAATTCCCTTTGCAGGAGATCCCCCATGGATAGCAGTTAGATACTGACCTTTTCCTCTGGCAGCCTGACCTCCGATTCTTCCTGCCACATCAATACCTGGCTCCGCTAGTTCTGCTATATTAGCTTGTCTTGTCAGTAAACCCGGAAAGTTAGTAGTAACAGAAAAAGTGTAGTCTTCACCAAACTCCTTGTGCCTTAAGTAGAAAGTTTTATCTGGTGTCTCAAAAGCTTCTAATGCTAATCCAGTGGATTTTATTCCTTCCTTAATTGCATGCATTACGATACCACGAATATCTGCAGATGCTTGCTCAGCAGGAAAACGTAAAGGATCACGCCTGTGATTAGACAGAATTTCTTCAATGTTTTTGTTCACTATTCCTGACGTGGTATCTATTTCGACATTCTGGCCCCCTTCATTCAATAAAATTCTTACTCCTGAACCAATATTATCTACAGTCAATGGAACACTACCTTTTTTAAATGCCTGTGTACCTACTTGAGAAATATCAACTTCATATCCCTCTACAGGAGAAGCCTTTGTCACAGTTTCAGCACTTACAAATCTTAAATTATCTCCAACAGTGGCTCCATTAGTGCCCAAGCTTCCATCAAGCAAATGTTTGCCATTAAACATGGCTGTTTCCACGATTCGGTCTAAAGTGACAAGAAGGTCTTCAACCTCCTGCTGATCTGCTTCAACCATACTCTCATCGTTCACCGCTTCATTTGCTGCGTGAACTGAAAGCTGCTTCAGTGTGATCAAAATGTTGCTGAATTCACTCAGGGCTCCCTCAGCTGTTTGAAACATTGCAATTGCACTGTCATTATTGCTGTGCGCCTGTTTCAATCCAGCAATTTGTCCTCTTAAACGCTCTGAAGCAATCAAATCGGCTGGTCCATCAGCTGCACTATTTATTCTGGTTCCTGAACTAAGTTTAGAAATTGAACTTTTGACATTTTTTAAATTGTTATCTGAGTGCCTCAATGTATTCAGTGACATGGCATTGCTTCGAATTTTCATTTTGTTCTCCCAATTATTTTTATAACTTTTAATGTTTCCCCTCAAAGCTGGTTAATTTTCCCAGCCGGAAAAACACTTGTATTGCTTTTCGGAATATTTTGAAAAAACTTTACTCAAAAATTTAAATAATAATTTGATCGTTTAATGCGAGCTGTTCGATGGCATCATCTGCACCGTAATCTTGTCTGCTATAAGCATCCCTTTCGGTGTTAAACAAAAATGGTTATCTTTCTTTAATGCATGGCCCTGCTCGTAAAGTGAATTTACATATTGTTCTTCCTGGGTACTCCATTCCAATTCGAATCGTTCAATCCATCCCTGCAGATTCACACCTTCACTGCTCCTTAATCCTAGCATCAGAAATTCTACAGCAAGCTGGGTAGATGAAAGCTGTTCTTCAAATTCGACAGGTAAAGTGTTTTTTTTCAAATGACTAATGTAAGGTTTTACTGATCCGATGTTTCCTTTACGAGTTCTCTCATAATATGAATGCGCACCAGCTCCGAAGCCAAGATATTCCTTTCCTGACCAGACAAGCAGGTTATTCCTGCTTTCGTTTCCTTTCTCTGAAAAATTTGAAACTTCATACTGAATTAGTCCTTCTGCTTCCAATCGGTTAATTGCCCATATATACATTTCCTCATATTGTTCATGATGTTCATTAACCCATTTACAGATTTGCATATTTTTACCAAAAGGTGTCCGATCATGTATTTCTAGTCCATATAAAGAAATATGATTAGGTTTGTAGGAGATGGCAGCTTCTACATCCTTTTTAAACATTGAAACACTTTGTCCCGGGATTCCGAACATCAGATCTATATTCCAATTTTGGAAAGGAGAGTTCACTATTTCTTCGCACGCTTTACGCAAATCAGAAGCATCATGACAACGTCCAAGCTTCCTGAGGAGAGAGTCCCGGAAACTTTGGCCTCCTAAACTCAAGCGATTGACTCCGATTTTGGCAAGATTGTTTAAATATTCCGGACTCACATCTTCAGGATTCATTTCAAACGTAATTTCAACATTTTTTGAACAGGGTAAATGCTCTCTGACTTTTGAAAGCAGCTTTGATAATTCAGGAATACTTAGTCGAGATGGTGTCCCCCCGCCGACATAAATGGATTCAAGCAGTTTATGCCCATTATTTTTTTGCAGTTCACTCTCTTTCTGATTCATTCCTTTAATTTCTTCTACAATCATGGAAATTTCTTTAAGCATTTCTGTGATATATTTGCTATGTAAATCAGAATGGTCTTTACAGACAGCAAAGGAACAAAATGGGCAAATTTTTCGGCAAAACGGGATATGAAGATAAACAGCCGGTACAGGACTATATTTTTTATTTTTTTTGTGTGATTTATACAATTATTTTACCTTAAATATCAGCTTATTAATTGTTACTACTTGATTTAGCAGAAGATATTTTCTGTTGATTTTTTGCATTCGATTACCTAAAATATACTGTCCTTATCCTGATTATTTTCCATTGCTGCCGAAAAATTTGACATACTTGAATATGTCATGATTCTTTTGTCTGAATAGAATCAGCAGAATCGTTATTTTACTAATGCACATTCGGTAAAATTAATTTTTCAGGTAAAATTATTTGAGTTTATTTGACTCTTTAATTAATCTATAATTTAATAGTAGTTAGATCCTGACCACGTTACTGATTTAAGAGTTTTTACTGCAAAATTGTTACTTAAGAGTTTTGCATACAGCTGACTGAATTGGCAACGTGAATCCAGCCACTTATACTTGCTCACTAAAAGTATGCTTTAGAGGGATCAAGCGCGCCATGGATTTGGTAATCTTCAAAATTTAGAATACAAATCATTTAAAGGTATTCATGAAAATCAAGCGCCTGTTCACCATGGAAGGTGAAGGACCATATCAATCATTAGAATTCGAAAACCGCACTTCAGTTATACGCAACCCAGACGGCTCTGTAGTCTCAGAATGGGAGAATGTGACTGTGCCAAAACACTGGTCACAAGTGGCTACAGACATCATGGCACAAAAATATTTTCGAAAAGCCGGTATTCCCAAACAGCTAAAACCAGCTAAAGAAAAAGGGATTCCTTCCTGGCTGCAACCTTCTCTGCCTGATCAAGTTGAGTCAAATCAAGAAAAAAATGAAACTGAGCCTAATGAAACAGAATCTACTGCATCAGAAACAGACGCGCGGGAAGTTTTTCATAGGATGGCAGGTTGCTGGACATATTGGGGCTATAAATATAACTATTTCGATACGGAAGAAGATGCGCGTGCGTTCTACGATGAGCTTTGTCACATGCTTGCCAATCAAATGGCTGCTCCAAATTCACCTCAATGGTTCAATACCGGACTGAACTGGGCTTATGGCCTGAATGGCCCCCCACAGGGTCATTATTATGTTGATCCAAAATCAGAAGAAGTTGCGCCATCAGAAGATGCGTACACTCGTCCTCAACCTCATGCATGCTTCATCCAGTCAGTCAAGGATGACCTGGTGCGTGAAGGTGGAATCATGGATTTGTGGACACGAGAAGCCAGATTATTTAAATATGGGTCTGGAACAGGATCCAATTTTTCTGATTTGCGTGGAGATATAGAACCGCTTTCCGGTGGAGGAGTTTCTTCCGGACTGATGTCATTTCTCAAAATAGGCGATACAGCGGCAGGTTCAATTAAGTCCGGAGGCACCACACGTCGAGCTGCGAAAATGGTCTGCCTGGATGCCGATCATCCTGATATTGAACAATTTATCAACTGGAAAGTTCATGAGGAACAAAAAGTGGCGGCCTTGGTTTCTGGCTCAAAAACAATTAAAAAAATAATAAATGAATTGTTTGAAGCAATTAACGAATGGGACAACGAGGCTGAAAAATTTGACCTAAAACTAAACAAAAATCTGCAAAAAGTTGCCAAAAAGGCCCGTCAGGCAGATATGCCACTCAGCTATGTGTATCGAATTATCCATCTGTCAGAACAGGGATACACCAAAGTTGCATTTGACGAATATGATGTAGACTGGAATTCTGAAGCATATCAGTCTGTTTCCGGGCAAAACGCAAACAATTCTGTAAGACTGAATAATGAATTCATGCAGGCGGTGGAACAGGACAAGGAGTGGAACCTGTATTGGCGTGTTGAGAAAGTTAAAGCACAAAAAGAGGGAAGAGAACCAATCCCATGCAAAACTCTGAAGGCATCTGAATTATGGGAAGAGATTGCCTATGCTGCCTGGGCTTCGGCAGACCCTGGAATTCAGTACCATACAACTATTAATGAATGGCACACATGCCCTGCTGACGGTCCTATCAGGGCATCCAATCCATGCAGTGAATACATGTTCCTGGATGACACTGCCTGTAACTTAGCTTCTCTGAATTTATTACATTTTTGTGACCCTAGAACCGGAGAACTTGATGTCACAAAATTAAGACACGGCTCTCGAATCTGGACGATTGTTCTGGAAATCAGTGTCTTAATGGCACAATTTCCAAGCAAAAACATCGCAGAATTTTCTCACAAATTCAGAACCTTAGGTTTAGGTTACGCCAATTTAGGGACCTATCTGATGGTGAATGGCATACCTTATGACTCACCTGAAGCCCTTGGAATATGCGGTTCTATTACTTCCATTATGCACATGACTGCTTATGCCACTTCTGCTGAGATGGCCAAAGAACTTGGTACTTTTCCAGGATATGAACGTAACAAGGAGAATATGCTGCGTGTTATCCGGAACCACCGCAGAGCCGCATTCCGTGCTCCGGACAGCGAATATGAAGGTTTAACCATCAAACCGGTAGGAATAGACAGCCAGCATTGCCCCCCGGAACTTCTCAAGGCAGCTCAACAGGATGCAAATCTGGCCCTGAAAATGGGAGAAAAATATGGTTTCAGAAACGCACAGGTCACAGTGATTGCTCCTACGGGCACCATCGGTTTGCTGATGGATTGTGACACTACCGGCATCGAACCTGATTTCGCTTTGGTGAAGTTTAAGAAACTCGCAGGAGGCGGTTATTTTAAAATAATAAATAACTCTATACCACCTGCATTAAAGAAACTCGGATACAGCAGCACACAAATAACTGATATTGTGCACTATATCAAGGGTCACGCACGGTTAGACGGCAGCCCATGCATCAACGCAAATGTATTACGTGCCAAGGGTTTTACTGACGATGTAATTAAGCGTATAGAAGATCAATTGCCGTCAGCATTTGATGTTAGCTTTGTATTTAACCACTACACCCTGGGGGAGGATTTTTGCAAGGAAACATTAGGATTAACTGATGAACAGTTGGGAGATTATGAATTCAGTATTCTCAAGCATCTTGGATTTACCAGTAAAGAGATAGAAGCAGCAAACGACTATATTTGCGGAACAATGACGATTGAAGATGCTCCGCATCTCAAACAGGAGCATTATAGTGTTTTCGACTGTGCAAATAAGTGCGGGCGCAACGGTAAGCGTTATATTGCCCCAGAGGCACATATCCGGATGATGTCAGTTGCTCAACCTTTTATTTCCGGATCTATTTCCAAAACCATCAATATTCCAAACCACGCAAATGTTAACGATTTTAAAGAAGCATATTTAACATCATGGCTCAAAGGCTTAAAATGTAATGCACTTTATCGTGACGGCTCTAAGCTAAGCCAGCCACTAAACGTTAACGTGGACGAATATCTGTGGGATGAAGACGATTCAGATGTGGGTATTGCCGCTTCACAGCCAGCACAAGTTCGAATTGCTGAAAAAATAATTCACCGCTACATTGCCAAAAGAAGGAAATTACCTCACCGTCGCAATGGATATACGCAAAAAGCCGTTATCGGAGGACACAAAATCTATCTGCGTACTGGCGAATATGAGGACGGTACAATTGGAGAAATATTTGTTGACATGCATAAGGAGGGAGCTGCATTCAGAAGTTTGATGAACAGCTTTGCGATAGCAATTTCCCTTGGTCTGCAGCATGGAGTTCCACTTGAGGAATTTATCGAAGCCTTTATTTACACACGCTTTGAGCCAAATGGTATTGTCTCCGGCAATGACTCAATAAAAATGAGCACCTCAATTATAGATTATATTTTCCGTGAACT
Source organism: uncultured Pseudomonadota bacterium (assembly GCA_913052275.1). Lineage (GTDB taxonomy): Bacteria > SAR324 > SAR324 > SAR324 > NAC60-12 > Arctic96AD-7. The sequence continues at coordinate 11,038 of CAJXDX010000017.1, forward strand.
TGCAATTTCATACCTTGGGCGTAACGAACTGGCACATGTTCACCCGGATGAATTGCAGGCCAGTGCAGTACATACACAAAATGAGGATGAGCCTGAATTTGATAACGAGCAAGTTATCTCGGAAAGGACTCTGAGTACAGAAGAAAGCCAGGAATTTCTTGAAAATGAGAAAATCGAATTTGAGGGTGTAGATTTTACTTTGCTGAAAAATACTGATTCTGAACTCGAGACCGTTCATGCTGATTATTCAGGCAGTTCAGATTTTACTACAGACTCTGCATTAGAAAACTGGGAAGCACAAAACCGTTCTACAGCAAGCCTTGCTCAAGAAGCCCGTATGAAGGGCTATGAAGGTGAAGCCTGCCATACATGCCAGCAATTTACCATGGTAAGAAACGGTTCATGCCTCAAGTGTGCATCCTGTGGAGCAACCAGCGGATGCTCATAAATATCTCAGCAGTTTTAAGATGTTGAGAAACAATGCTTTAGTTTTAATTCAATTCAGAACTAAGGTTCTTCTTTTCTGCTGAAAACTTTGAAAGGCAGGAATTTAAAAACAGCCTGACTTCAAAGTACAAAGCTCATCGCTTGCCTGACAGTGAACTCCCCTTCACAATTGCAAAGAAATTCAAGAGGTGGAATCGCCTTGCTAATCACCTTGGTAATTTTAGCTCTTCTGGCTGTTTTCATTACAGAGTTTTCGTTTGAAACAAAACTTGAAACACGTGGAATACAGAATTACCAGGCATCTTTCAAAGCTAGAAATGCGGTTAAATCAATGTTTAAGGCTGTTCTTGAAGGTTTGGAAAGCCATGAAGAGATTAAATTTTTCAGACAGTACGTTTGGAGTTTTTTATCAATTGGGACCTCAGGCAGAGATATATCAATTTTGAACCCACCTGAGCCTGTCAGATTACCTGCAGGCGTAATTTCTGATTTTCCTGATGTTGCGTTCTACACACCTTATATACGTCCTATTGATCATCTATATAACCTTAATCGTATTCAAACACCACCTTTTCGAACAGTAAATCCCGAATCTAAATCAGATGTACACCATGCAAATCAATTTATTAATATTCTTAACAAATGGAATATTAGCAGCAAATCCCAGGTCGGAGACGCTTTAATCACGCAAAATAAGCAATTTGACAATAATGAAATATTACAGCTGTATGCTGCAATTTTCGACTGGATGGATAAGGATTCATATATTTATGATTCATCAATATACGGTGCAATCGGAGCAGAAAAAGACGCATATATAGTTTCTGAACGGCCAATTGAAATAAAAAACGGATTTTTTGATCAATTAAAAGAAATAATGCTGATCAATGGTATTAAAGAAAAAAATATCCCTCAGAAGTTTTGGAATCAAAGTTTCACGACTTTTCCTGTAGGAAACAAATATGTTTCATCTTCGAATCATACGTCTATAAATCCTCGAATAAATATAAATTTGGCAACTTTTGAAGAAATTGTTGAATTTCTTGAGCAATATGACCAGCACACAAATTATTTTATAAACTATTCTCAATCAAATTTCGAAAACAATTACTCACAAAATTATTATCAAAAAAGAATTGAGATTGCAGAAGAGCTGACTAAACTGCCCAGGATAAAACTCAAAAAAAATGACATAAAAAATAAATTGAGAAACATCACTCAATATTACAGCAAAGCAGATGACTATTTCACTCCTTACAGTTATTGGTACGAAATACATCTGAAAACTGAAATCAGCAAAGTAATCGCGGAAGTGAAGGCTATTGTATCGGTTGACAGGAATGAAGAAACAGGAATAGTCAAAGAAATAATAATCCACGATTTTTTGCTGAAGTGACAAATTATGTCCGGGGAAATAGGTAATAGCATCATTCACTTTAGTGAAATAGATTCAACTAATTCATACCTTAAGGCCAATCTGGAATTACTCCAAAAGCATGGATTGGTAGTACGTACCGACATGCAAACTTCTGGACGTGGCAGGGCATCAAGGAAGTTTGTTTCGCTACCTGGGAAAAACCTGACCTTTTCTGTCGTTTTACATCCTCAAAAACCTGCATCAGAGATTCAAATATATTCTTTGTTAGCAAGTGTCGTTGTTGCACGTGTACTTGAAAATTATGTCAATTCAATCCGTCTTAAATGGCCAAATGATGTGATAGTAGGTCAAAAAAAAATATGCGGTATTTTGCTCGAATCAATCAGTATTCCAAAGCAGCATTTTCCAATTTTGATAATGGGCATAGGGTTAAATACAAAAGGAAGTTACAAGGATTATCCCGATGAGCTGAAAAAGATTGTGACTACATTGGAATTTGAAATGTTGAGGAATTCAGATACTAAACCTGATGCAACAGCATCTCTTCTAAAAAATGAGACAATTTTCAATCAGCTTTTACGTGAGTTGGAACGCTGCCTGGTAGAATTCACTGAAACAAGGAAAATTACCGGAAACAAAAAAAAGTTTGACGGTCGATCTGCCCTGTTAAATGAATGGTTAGATCGGGCCAGGGCAAAAGGCAGGAAGGTATGCAGTTTGTATAACACACAAGGTCAGGCAAATTCTAAAGGTACCATAGGGACCATTGAAGGGCTGACAAGTGAAGGTTATCTGCAAATCCGGACAGAAACAGGGGATATCCTAACACATGTGTCCGGTGACATAATTGATTTAAGTGATTAATTGACATGATTCTAGCTGTAGATATTGGCAACAGTGATGTAGTAATTGGCATTTTTAATGATGGCAAACTTTTGCAGAGCTGGCGCCTGCACACAAGACTTCATCAGAGTATAGACGAATATGAAATGCTGGTTAGAGGTATGCTTTTCGCATGTGATTTCAGTCTTGAAGAGACCAAAGGAGCAGTGTTGAGTTCTGTAGTACCTGAGTTGACTGATGTATTTTCACAACTTATTGAAAACATGATTGGTCAACATCCCGTAAAAGTAAGTAACGAACTTAATCTTGGAATTCAAATTAACACTGAGAATCCTTCGAAAGTTGGCCAGGACCGGCTGATTAATGCAGCTGCAGCATATCAGCAATATAAAACTTCCTTGGTTATTGTTGATTGTGGAACTGCTACTACGCTGGACGTGGTAACTGCTGAAGGGGTTTTTCAGGGAGGAGTAATATGTCCTGGATTGTTAATTTCTGCTGAAGAACTTTTTTCCAAAGCCGCACAGTTATTCCAGGTTAATCTTGAAATGCCAAAAAAGCTGATAGGGAAAAATACTACTGAAAGCCTCAAATCAGGTCTTATATATGGTTACGGTGGTATGATTGATTCTTTGATAAATAAATTAACAAATGAAATAAAACAACAGAACCAACCAGATCCAACAGTTGTCATTACAGGAGGATTAGCAGCAAAAATACTACCTATAGTACCTAAGGCAATTTATCATGAAGATTTGACGCTGCGTGGATTATATCTATGTTACTCAATGAATATTCCTGAATAAATATTTTTATCGTGCTTTAATGCTGCTTTATCAATAAAACTCTCCTGAACTTTCTTCATTAATAACAAAGTTTTTTCATTTAAGACTGTAAAACTTTTCAAGTCACCAAATCACATTATAAATGCAAGTAAAATATGGCTGAAGATAAAATTGAGGGTCTTGAAGGTCTGGATGATTTTGGAGATGAATTCAGCGAACAACTTGATTCATTTATGGAAAATGAAGGTGAAGGTGAAGATGAAAGTGACAGTGAGTTGGATTCATTTTTCGAAGATCTTTCTACTATTGATGATCTTGACGGTGACGAAGACGCAGAAGTTGTGGATGATAAAAAGGACAGTGAAACTGAAGATGCTGTAAAAGACAGTTCTGATGAAGCTGAAGAAACAAGCACCGTCGTAGAGTCTGAAGAAAAACCTGAAGAACAACAGAAAAAGGAGAAAAAAAAGAAAGCAGCATTCTTTGAAGGATTTCCATTAAAATCAGCTTTAATCTCTGGTGCGACAGGATTGTTGCTGGGAATAATCACAGTTGCAGTTCTTTACTACTCCGCTGCCCCTTTAGAAACTCCCGAACCTGAAATTATGGTCGAATTGCCTCCTGAACCGCCCATTCAGGTCGTGAAAGTCAGCAAACCTAAACCAAAGAAAACTGCAGCAAAACCAAAGAAAACTGCAGCAAAACCAAAAGTAAAGCAATTCAATTACTATGTCCAGGTTGTTTCCTGCATATCTCAGGAATGTGTAGATGAGAGCCGTCTTCAGTTAAAAAATCTGGGGTATGCATCTCAAGTCCGGACTTCAAACAAAAAATCTAAAATTGCGGAATTAATTACAACAAAAATTTTAGCCGAAGAAGATTCTGCAAAATTCGTTAGTAAAATCAATAAAACAAATCCCATGGCAGGGCACGCGTTTCGTAAATCAGTAAAAAAAGGGTTCCAAATTTCTTTAGGTTTGTTTCCTGATCTAAAGACTGCAAACATGGTTAGAACACACTTGAACCAACAATTCAAAGATCAGTTATTCTTTAAAATTCAAAGCACAACACAAAAAACACAGTACAAAATTGTGCAGATAGGTGGAATTAAATCAAAGCCTGATGCGCTAAAACTTCGTGATCAGTTAAAAAACTACATTCCTGATTTCCAGGAGGCTTTTGTGAAGACAGTTGTACTGAGATGAATAATCAATGGGAATATAATAATTTTACGTGGAAGACTGCATCAGCATAGTGCAGACATTAGTGGGAATTCAAATTTTCCTATCAATTTTAGTTTGCACTTTCCTCAATTTCAAATTAAGTTAATGCATAAAAAACACTAAATCATATACTACCGGGATTAATTATGGGAATGAATTGGACAATAATATTCAGCGTTTTAGTAATTTCTTTTGTAATTATTCCAGCAATAGTTTTTCTCATAAATTTACGACGTATAAGCAAAGAAAACACTGAGTAAAAATTCACTTCATCCTTTATGGGTTGATTTATAATCCCCATCCAGCAAACTTATATTTCAATAATAAGTCATACCAGGTAATCCTCTATAAGTCCCCGCACCCTTTCAGACAAGTCTGGGCATAGTCATAAAAAGATGTTACGAGTCCGTGACTAAATCAATTTTGTGAAAGACTTTGGAACTTAGACTGCCTTTGAAGAAAGCTGAAATCAGCTCTTATCTTCTTCATATTTCAAGGCTGGGAAGTTTAATATTATTATCACTGCATTTTGCAACAACTTTTCTTTACTCAAAGGAAAATTTGCAATCTTCCAGCGAGGTCGTCATTAACAAACATCACAGCAATTTTAAACAAAAACAACCAATTGACCGATTATTTTTTTCGTCCAAAAAAATTAACTATGTATTTGTATCTGCTACAGCATTAAATTTACGTTCTGGCCCCGGAGTTAAAAATACTGTTTTGAGAATTCTTCCAAGGGGAACTCATATGTTGTCTTTATCTTCGCAGAATACTGACTGGTTGAAAGTTTATGTTCCACATAATTTTGAAGGATGGGTAGCCCGCAAACATGTTATATTTTATCATCCAAAACCTTTGAGCACACTTAATAAAAAAATTAGTTCTATGCACTTCAGATCTTTATTGGAAGCGGGCATTATGAATTATATGAAAGAAATTTATGGGCTCAAAAGATTGAATATTAATGATAAATTATCAATCATTGTAGAAGACCTGGAAAATGGAAAAATTGTGGCCTCAATTCACCCGGATAAAAGATTAAAATCAGCCAGCACTATTAAGGTCCCAATTCTTCATGCCTACATGATCCAGCGTTCTGAAGGAAAACTAATTGAAAATTCAAATCATAAAGAACTGATTGAAAAAATGATCCGTTTCAGCAGCAATTCTAGTACTAATGTTGTTATTGAGCTGTTAGGAGGACCAGAAAAAATACAGCAAATTCTTGATCAAACAAAAATTTACAAACAAATTAGGCTAATTGAGCATATACCTGAAAATGGCCGTGCTTACCGAAATACCATTTCCGTTGCTGATTTAAACCGTATTTTTAAGAAATTATGGTTTCAAAGGGTAATTGGGTCAAAATACAGTGGACAGCAAAACAGGCTTGTATCAATTGAAATGCTTAATTTGTTAAAATTACCTGGCCATCCGTGGTTAAAAGACAGAATTAAAGCAGGTACATGCTATTCAACAAATAAAACAGTCAAATTATGGGACAAAACCGGTTTTGTCAAAGGATCAAACGGGAATGCAGGGATTGTTGAAATCAACACTCCATTCGGCAGAAAAGCATATTCAATAGTACTATTTATAGAGAGAAAAGATTTTCATTCAATCACAGGAAACGCCAGAAAGTGGTTTGAACAGGCAAGCATGCATATGCGAAGGATTTCAGAAATGACTTATGCTTATTTTTCCAAACGATACCAGAACTACAATGAATGTGGACTCCCGTTATTAATGCACCATACCAGGAATGCTCTCTCTACTGGTAATTTCAAACATCATTAAAACAGTAATCAAAATAATCTTCCATCATTGTGCTCTGCTACACATTTTGAAAACACCAATTATTTATGACATTTAATCAACGTCTAGCATGGTTTTCTGAACGGGGAATGATTATGCTGTTTCTCTGGGAAAGTCGTTTTCTGAATCCGCAGATTTCTGAGCAGCAACAAACAATAAAATCTTCAGGATTGCTGGACAAAACTGTCATGAAATTGCTGGAAGAATATTTCCCAAAGTTTGAGAATGAGCTGCCAAAAGGGATGTATTTTCCTATCCCCATTTCACGAGCAATTAATCAGGGAGAAAGATTTTCGAAGGAGCTTGCTTTGCAATTTCACTATGATTTCATCAATGTTGACCAAAACCAACAATGGAGTTTAAGGGACAAAAGAATAACAGGAAAGGTATTGTCTCTTTTCAAATCAAATCTTTTTTTTGAAGAGGTAACAGGCCGTTATTTTGTTGAGTACTGGAGTGATGCCCGTTGGGATAAATGCTATCTAGAATGTGCTATAACACCAATGCTGGCATTAGCAATAGACTCTGTCTCAGAAGGATTCATGCTACAGTTAAACAACAACAAGTCAGATTTGATTTATCTCAATAGTTTTCGAATGGACAAAA
>CAJXDX010000018.1 GCA_913052275.1 uncultured Pseudomonadota bacterium
AGATGCGAATACTTGTACTTAATTTCGCATCGTAGTGTATCTCAGCTTGGTGGGTCAGGCAGCAATTTCATTAGACTCCCGAGCGTGAAGAATTGCACTAAATGCTGTTTGCAGCTCGTTTGGGCTAAGTTCGGTAAGTTCAGTGTAATCGCTGTTCAACGTGTCATTTATGAAACGGAGCTGCGGTTCCTTTGAAACATAGCCCAGTTGATTCAACTGATGGTCCAATGTTTCAAAGACTCTATTACGCAACTGTTCGTTGGTCTTTTTATCTTGTGCCAGAATCTTTCTTCCATAGAAGCTGTTGTCATTTATCTCACCTTTGAAAGACTGCTTTGACAGGGTTTTTTCTCCTCTTAATTCTATTGCGACAATCACTGAAGTGATAATTACCGAAGTAAGGCAGAAAATTAATAAAGCCATTTCCATTTTAATCCTCTAGTGCTGAATTTAATTTCAAAAGTTATTGGTCCCCTGAAAATAATGCAGAAAACAGACCAGTATATTGCAGTCCAAAATTAACATCCTGATCTGGTTGCCAGCTAAGTGATGGCTTGCTTCAGTTATTTTCAGGGCACAGTCAGTGTTGAACTGGAGATATATATTTATAAAATTTCTGTAATTCTGTTCAATAAATCCCACATTATTTTCTGAAATACTCACTTTCTGCTGTATCCCATATTTTCTGGCTGCAAAGTTTTGGCATTCATGGGGAGTTCTTTTGTTTTGAGAAGCACTTTTTTCAAGTATTTTTTTATTGATAAAATACACCAGAATAAGCAAATTTTACTTGTAATTACCTAATAGAAAAACTGCTCCTTTCTGGCATTGAACTTGTATTACAATCTGGAATCAAAAACCGGATATTAACTTTAATAAGCCTTCATGAACTTTTATAAATTTGTACGATTGAGCAAAGTATTACTGCTCTTTTTCCTGGCAGCATTGCTTTCGACTCCGGCATGGGGAGTACGTGTTAAAGATGTGGCCGCATTGAGAGGCGCTCGTGATAACGAACTTATTGGATTCGGGATTGTGGTTGGTTTGGACGGAACAGGTGATACACAGGAAAGCCTGCTTTCACGTAAGCCGATAGTAAACGCTTTGGAGAGGATTGGCATCAGCTTAGAAAGTCAGGATATTTTGGGACGCAGTATAGCCGCAGTTTGGCTGACTGCTACGTTACCTCCATTCGCCAAGTCAGGACAGCGTCTGGATATAACAGTTGCAACAATCGGTGACGCGGTATCCCTTCGCGGAGGAATCCTGATCATGGCCCCCTTGCGCGGGCCTGACCGGCTGGTATATGCAGTGGGTCAGGGGCCCATTGCCGGAATACCAAAAGGAGTCAGCAGGGCTGATGCCCTGCCTCCAGAGGAACTGGTTAACCTTCCGATTGGGTCAAGGATGGTGGCCTCAGTAGGTCAGGTACTGGGTGGAGCAATAGTTGAACGTGAAATCAATTTAAATCTAAACAGCCGTGCACGGGTGTATATGAATTTACACTCTCCAGATTTCACTACCGCTTTCCGTCTGGCAAAGCTGATTAATCAAAAATTGGGTATTCGCAGTGCTCGTGCACAGGATGCAGGCACTGTTGAAGTATCAGTGCCGGACAGTTACCTGGGCAACACGGTTGAGCTTGTATCCTTCATAGAAAATTTAGAAATATCTCCGGATCATACTGCCAAAGTTGTGCTTGATGAACGTTCCGGGACAGTAGTCATGGGCGGGAGCGTCAGGATTTCACCAATTGCCATATCTCAAAACGGTTTGAACATCCAGGTCAAGCTTCCATCTCCAAACGCGCAGGGAGAACAAGGTGCACAAGCAGAGGGAACAACTTTAGCTTCCAATGTATTTATGCTGAAAGGAGGCGCCGATCTTAAGGAAATTGTTGATGGTTTTAATAAGATTGGAGCATCCAGTAAAGATTTAATTGAAGTTCTTAAGGCGGTCAAAACTGCGGGAGCACTTCATGCTGAACTTGTCATTCGTTAAAAAATTATGAAAGCACTGATGCCATTGCCTCTTTCAGCGCTGACACTGCGCATGGATCAGTTAAGGGAACTTCCTGATGCAAAAGGTAAAACGGATGATGCCAGGCTTCGTGAAGCGTCAAATGAGTTTGAAGCAATTTTTATTCAGCAGATGCTGAAAACAATGCGCAAGACATCATTGGAATCTGATTTAATTAAAAAGTCTGAAGGTGAAAAAATATTTCGATCAATGCTGGATGAACAGTACGCCATACTTTCGGCCAAATCAGGCAGTCTGGGTCTTGGAGAGATGATTTATCAGCAGTTAAAATCTAATTTGAAAAAATAACAAAAATAACTAAAGTTTTTCGACTGATCTGCCGATGCATGCAATAAGGTGTTTTAGTGACTTATGCCGGGTGAGAAAACAGAATATCCCGGTTTATGAAAACATCTTACTAAGGCCCAAGATTAAAGTAGTAAATAATGGTTTTTCCAGCGAAGTTAAAATAACTCCTTGAAACCAGTAAATTTACACGCCCTATGGGTTTTCTCTGGTCAGCAAACTGTACCTTAATTGTTATGCTTGTCAGAGTCTGCGGGCATGCTTGTCGGCATACACCGGACATTCCCGTGGAGTTAGGGAACTGAACTATTTAACATGAAAGGTGGATTATGAAAATCACAGGTCAACAGCCTCCCGAATTTCATGGAGTAAAGGGAGGAGCAGGTAAAGGCAATCAGAAAGCCGCTGATAGGTCAGGCACGTTACCGGGTTCAGGTGAACCTCCTGTCAAGACTTCGACTTTTGTGATGAACAAAATAAAAAGTCGAATAAATGCAGAGCCTGAAGTACGAGCAGACAGGGTTGCTGAGCTGAAAGCTAAAATCAAGAGCGGTGAATACAAGGTCGATTCTGAAAGCCTTGCCAAAAAAATGCTTGAAGATGCTCTTCAGGAAGATATTTCCTGAGACAGAAACAGTAGTGAGCAGCAATCTGGTAGTTTTATGCAGGTCAACAAATTGTATTTTTAAATTATGAGAGAGTTGCTTAATATTTTGCAGCAGCAGGCTGAACTGCATGAGCATTTGCTGTCCCTGCTGCAAAAAGAGTCAGAGGGATTTGGCAGTTTACGGGGATCCGAACTGCTTAAACTTCAAGGTGAAAAGTCACGCTGCGTGCGTGCTACAGCTCAACTTGAGAAGGAGAGGATTCAGCTTGTGGAACAATATGCCAAATCCTGGAACACCGATTCCAAGGATCTGACTTTACGGGTGATTATCGGTCGGGCAGACGATGAATACAGCATACCGCTGCAACAGTGTTTTGAAAGGCTTAAGCTGCTGATTGCAAAAATTCGCAAAATTGCTGAAGAAAATTCCATGCAGTCTTCAGGACGTCTGAAATCGGTTGAATCTTCACTTCAGTTCATAAGCCAGCTCCAGAACGGTCCTCCTACTTATTCAGAAGCGGGAAAGATACAAAAAAGGACCGGAACAATGTCCCGTGCGGAAGTCTGACTCATTGGTCAACTTTATTGTCAAATAACTCTAATAATTCTGTCTCGTCACCATGCCTTCGCTCAACAGTTCCCTGAATCTGGGGCAACGCGCCCTGAGCATCAATCAGCGCGCAATGCATACTGTTGGTCATAACATTGCCAATCAGGAAACTGAAGGTTTCTCCCGTCAGCAGTTACATTCAGGCACTTCAGCACCAGATCCCACTGGAGTAGGAGGAGGTGCAGATGCCCAGCCAACCACCCGTGTTTACGATAAATTCGTGCAGCGCAAGATTCTCCAGGAAAACCCGCGTTCAGGAATGTTCAGATCACGTGGAGAATTTCTGCAAAAAATTGAAATTATTTTCAGTGAAACCGAGGGCAACGGCCTGCACAATGCTCTGAATGAGTTCTGGAATTCCTGGAGTCAGCTTTCAAATAATCCTGAATCCGAATCGGCCAGAATACAGGTTAAAGTCCAGAGTGATGTTCTGGCGCGGCGCTTTCGCGGCATGCACTCCCAGCTACAGGGGTTACGCAGTGAAATTAATGGTCGGCTGTCTGCAAATATAAATAAAGTAAATGAACTGGGCAAGAAAGTAGCCGAACTGAATCGGCAGATTAACACATACGAGGATGGGCAGAGAATTGCCAACGATATGCGTGATGCACGTAATCAGGCAATTGAAGAACTGTCGGAACTGGTGGATGTCAATTCCTTTGAGGATCCTAATGGACGCATAACTGTTATCATCGGAAGAGACTGGACACTGGCGGAAGGCAATAACCACTATCACCTGGAAGGTAATATGAAGGGTGGTGAGCTTGGAATGCTTAGAATTGATGGTGTTTCAGTAAACGACAACCGGCGTGATCTAACCAGGACTTTTCGTGAAGGTGAAATGAGCGAAATGCTGAGAATGCGAGATGAAACAATTGTGGAATACCAGCACAATCTGGATGAAATGGCCTTCAATCTGGCGGCACAAGTCAACAAGCTTCACGCTACAGGTACAGGAATCAATTCAGCAAAAGACATGATGAAGAGTACTTTCGGACTTAACTCTGAAGCACTAAATCAGCCGCTGCCATTCCTGAAAGACGGCATCTTTCAGCTTCATTTAGTTGATCCGCACAATGAAATACTTGAAACCTATGAATTGGAAATCCAGTCAGGCGTTGATACTTTGCCGGATATTGTAAATCGTTTGAACCAGACTGTAAACGACCCGGGATTACTGCAGGCCTCAATTGAAGCAGATGGATCGATGCTTTTGCAAAGCGGTCATGACTACAAGTTCATCTTTGGAGAAGATCAATCGGGAGTTACGCAGGTTCTTGGTTTAAACAGTTTTTTTGACACTCTCAAGGGTGCCGAAGACATACATCTAGGTCAGCATATACGGGAGAACCCTAATAACATTTCTACAGGCAAAGACCTGGTTCCGGGTGATAACAGGGTTGCTCTGGAAATTGCCAAGCTGCAGACAAGGCCAACCATGAGAGATGAAACCATGACTTTTGATGAGTATTATAATGGAGTTCTTACGGGAATGGGATTGAAGATCCAGAGAAACAAAACTGATCAGGCTCATCAGGAAAGCATGGTAAGGCAGTTCAAGGAAATCAGGAGTTCCATCAGTGCAGTTAATATGGATGAAGAATTGACGGACATGATGCAGTATCAGAAAGCTTATGAAGCCTCCGCACGCTTCATCAATACTGTTGATGAAATGATGGAAACCGTAATCAATATGTAGATTAAGCGGATAAGTGAATCATATATTCGAAGATCAAGAAACTATTCATTAAACCCAATCAGCAGGTTCAATAAATGCGAGTGACTGAGGTCACAAAGCGTGACCATGTAGTTGACAATATACAAAGATCCTCAGGCCAGCTTCAGGATATTCAAATGCAGATGGCTACAGGTCGTCGTTTGAATAAAACTTCCGATGATCCGATTGGGGCGGCCAGATCCCAGGATATTGTGACAACTATTTCTTCACAGAAACAGTTGCTGCAGAACATTGTGGACAATGTTGCCTGGCTTCAACACACAGAGCAGGAGATTTCCCACATAAATGAAATGCTGGGGAAAATTCGCACTCTCGCACTTTCACAGGCAGGAAGCGACTCAAACGAAGAATCAAGGCAGATGGTAGCACGTGAGTTTTCCGCGGCCCGTAAAAGTTTGTTCGATACTGGAAACGCACGTGAAGGGAAGCTGTATTTATTCTCCGGAATAAAAAGTCTTAGTCCGGCATTGAAAAAGAACGGAATATTCCAGCCTGCAAAAGTCCGGACTGAAGGTGCTGTACAAAATGGCACTGGGGATTTCCTCGATGTAAGTCAGTTTCGAGCCCAGTTTGAAGGATACTCCAATAATGATTATCGAATCAGGGTTACCAGCGGTGGAGTCTGGGGACAGGCCAGGGTAAAAATTTCTGATGACGGTGGTAGAACCTGGAGTAAGGAGCAGATCCTGCGTCCGGTTACACATGTTTTTAATCCGGATGGAAAACCAAATGATCAGGTTTTGCTGAAATTTTCAGATCAAGAGGGACGTTTGGGCAATGTTCTTCCCAAACAGTTTGATTTCAACTCGGAAGCATCAGCAGAGTTTGACCTGAAAGCACTGGGAATTGTCTTCCCGCAGGGAATTGAGTTTATCTTTCAGCCAAATCCGGAAGTGACATACAATGGATCAATACATAAAAAAGAAGCATTGATATCAAATGGGCTCACGATTCCGGTTAATGTTACAGCGCAGGAACTGCTGCTTGGAGACGTTGAGAATGGTGTAGATACCTTTTCTTTGCTTGCGGCAATGGAGAGAGCACTGCTGGAAAATGATGGCATTGCGATTGCACAACGTCTAGGCGAGCTTGACTCAGCTCAAACTCAAGTACTCAAGCAGCTGGCTGATGTTGGAAACACAATTCGTGAGCTCTATGCAGTCCAGTCCAAGTTAGAAAACCTGCAGTTTGAAAAGGAGAGTCAGCTTTCTGATATTCAGGATTTAGACATCGCGGAAGCCACTGTTGACCTCAAGGTCGCGGAAGCCAATAACAAGCTTGCGCTTAACACAGGAGCCCGTTTGATTCAACCTTCACTGTCAGATTTCCTCCGTTAAATGCACTGATCTGCGGAGGATTAAGTTAGTGCCCTCAAGACAAGAATCACATCAGGAAGGTAGGTAAATATGCTCATACTGACAAGGAAGTCGGGAGAAAGCATAACCATTGGTGACGATGTAAAGATCACTGTGGTGGAAGTCAAGGGGAAGCAGGTTCGAATTGGAATTGACGCACCCCGCAGTTACATGATCCACAGAGAGGAGGTATACCTGAGTATACAGGAAGAAAACAGGCGTGCCGCCAAAGAGTCTCCGCTTTCCATAGCCGGACTCAAACACTTGTTCGGAAAACACTAAAATTCATAAACTTTAATGCTTATTCAAACTTCCCGCTTCGGTGAGATTGAAGTGGAAGAAAATCAGATCATAACTTTTCCTTCAGGCTTAGTAGGGTTTTCAGAAGATCGCAGATTTGTTATCAGGGAAGATAATGCAGCAGCACCTTTCCTCTGGCTTCAGTCTGTTGATAATAATGGACTTGCTTTTGTGATGATAGAACCGCATGTTTCCGTTTCAAACTATGAACTTGCACTGACGCAGGAACATCTGAAAAAACTGGATGCAAAAAACATTGAAGAGCTGAGTGTCTTTGTACTGGTTACGATGTCCAAAGAAATGAAAGATGTAACTATAAATTTGCAGGGCCCTCTGCTTTTCAATCTTGAAAAGCGTCTGGGTTTGCAATTTATTATTCCTGATGGAAAATACTCTACTCGCCATTTGCTGTTTGGTGATAAATTGAAGGACAATAATCAAGAGGAGCCTTCCAGCAAGACCCCAGAAGAGCAGCAATAAGATTCGAAATTCGGTCTCAGCTTATACAAGCAGATATGCCGAATAGTCATAGCCACTTCCTTCCCTGCACACTCAGTCATGAGTGAAAATCAAAACCCTCTGAAACCCACTGAAGTCCGTCAGATTTGTTTTGACAATGGTCTAATAATTACCGACCTGCAATGGCAGTTGCTGGAAGAATGGGCTGATTTACTGCTTAATTACAATCAAGAAATAAATTTAATTTCCCGTAAAGAAACTGATCTGTTATGGGAGAAGCAAATCCTGCATTGTCTCTCACTGCCGGTTTACCAGGAAATTCCGCAAGGTGTGGAGGTATGTGATTTTGGTACAGGAGGAGGATTCCCCGGCATCATTTTGGCTATTATCCGGCCTGACCTTCATCTTACATTAGTGGATTCACGTCAGAAAAAAGCTGCTGTAGTTCAACAGATAGTCGATGATTTAAAGTTTTCCAATGTCCGGGTTATCTGCGGAAGGGGGGAGGTTCTTGGAAAACAGGATGAATGGAATCAAAGGTTTCCAGTAATAACAGCGAGGGCGGTTGCTCCCCTGATTGATTTGGTACGCTGGACAAGTGGTCTGCGAAAACCTGAATCTGCACTGCATCTTTTAAAGGGAGGTGAAATTCAGGATGAAATGAATGCATTGTCTTTAATGTATTCAGGAATAAAGATCAGCAAATCCCTGATTGTTCTGAAAGGTTATACTAAGTTCGCAGAAAACCAAAAATATATAATATCCATAAATTTTTCCTCCGAAACAAAAAATAGTGATAATTACTGATTAAAATTATGCGGATTATTACAGTCAATTTAAACGGAATTCGCTCTGCCGATTCAAAAGGCTTTTATGAATGGCTGCAGACTCAGCAGGCTGATGTTATCTGCCTTCAGGAAATAAGAATCATGCATGAACAATTAACTGAAATAATGCTCAATCCTGGGAATTTAAACAGCGCTTTTGAATTTGCTGAGAAACGGGGTTATTCAGGTGTTGGAATATATTTCCGTAAAAGTCCGGACAGAATACAAAAAGGCATCGGATGGTCGGATATGGACAGTGAGGGGCGATTTATTCAGGCAGATTACGGGAAACTTAGTGTTGTTTCGCTTTATCTTCCTTCCGGCACAAGTGGAGAAGAAAGGCAGAACTTTAAGTATAAAGCGATGGACTATTTTGAAAAATGGCTGCGCAAGGCTCGAAAATCGGGGAGAGAGTTTATCATCTGCGGGGACTGGAATATTGCACACAAGGAAATTGACCTTAAGAACTGGAAATCCAACCAGAAAAATTCAGGATTTTTGCCTGCAGAGCGTGAGTGGATGACGAAAATATTCGGGGAACTGGGTTTTGTAGATGTGTTCAGGAAGTTGAACCAAAATGCTGAACAATATACATGGTGGTCAAACCGTGGAAGATCCTGGGAAAAAAATGTGGGGTGGAGAATAGATTATCAGGTTGCCACACCTGATGTTGCGTCTAAAGCAATAGGAGAATCTATTTTCAGGGAGCAGCGCTTTTCTGATCACGCGCCGTTAATCATTGACTATGACTACAAACTTTGAAAGTGCTGTATTCCTCTGCTTTGCTTATTCGAGCTCAAATACTCTGTTAAAAACACGTCGTAAATAATCAGGCTCCTGCTCACCGCTCAGTGAGCTTATTTTGGTTCCATCAGGCTTGAAGAAAAGCAGGGTTACCCTGCCGACATTGTGATATTCAGCAAACCATTTCCCTTCACTGGAATTTAAATTTGCAGTCAGAAATCTTATTTTCCCCTCATATTCGGGTTGGAGCGAGTTGACCACACGCTTCAGAGCTCTGCAGGAACCTCAGCCAGGGTCATGCACTTGTACGACCACGTTTTCACCCTGTCCGATGGCCGACAAATCTGCATCTTCCTGTGTGCTTTCATACCAGAGCCAGCCAGCGAGAATTAAAATCAGCACACTTGTAATTGAAACAAGCACGCGTACATTTTGCCGCCTGCGTGCCTTTTTGGTTTCACCTTTTTGTCTTCTCTGTTTGCCCATTGAATATCTTTTGAAATGTTAAAACTTCACATATCTGGATTGACCATTGTGTTAAGCTTGATAACTTAAGCTTAAGCCTGAATATACAAAAACCATGAAAATGAATTTATGAAGATAATTACCTGGGGTGATATTCGTCGAGGAACATTAGCCATCGTGCTTGTGATCATACCTACAGTTTTACTGGGCACTTACATTGGGCCTGCACTGCAAAGTTATCAGATTACAGGTCCGGGCTTGTGGCAGCTCAAGCGCACCAATGTTCCCGACGAGGTGATTGAACCCCTGCATGAGCTTCGTCTAAAACCGTTCTTTTTCAAATTCAGATTGATGAACGAGGTTGAGTCAAGAATTGATAATCCGGAATTGTTCAATAAATACAAAAATAAAATTGAGCGTCAACTTCAAACGATTCCCATACCTGCTGTGGAATATATTTTTCTTGCCACCTTAGCGTTATATTATTTTGTTTTATGGTACACAACAAGAAAATGGTTTCCGGATGGAAAGGTATGAAGCGGATTTGTAATTTTACTGCATGAATAAAAAGTTGATCTTTAACAATGAAACTATTTCAGCTGACTGAATTTTCAGAGCTGATGATCATTTATGCGTAAACTTGAATTCATGCAGCTATTCTGCCTCTGATTGCAAAGGCAGTTCAAGCTGATTTTCCTCAGCTGGTTTGTTCATGTCAAGTTCGCTTAAAGCAGGCAGATGTTTTAGATTGGTAAGTCCGAATACTTCAAGAAATTGTTTTGTAGTACCATAAAGACCGGGCCGTCCGGGAAGCATTTCACGACCGACAATTCGAACAAGTTTTTGCTGCATCAAGCGTCTTATTGTGTGTGATGAATCAACTCCGCGTATAAATTCGATCCCTGCCCGGGTTAGGGGCTGTTTGTAAGCTATAATAGCCAGGGTTTCCATAACTGCCGGGGAAAGTTTGATGGATTTAACTGTTTCAAGAGACTGTGCCCATTTTCTGTGTTCCGGAAGAGTATGCATCTGCAGACCATCTGCTACCGAATCAATCCGGAAAACCCTGCCGGTTTTTTCATAGGACATATTTAGTTCCGCAACCAGTTCCCGAATCTCTTTTGTATCACAATCTCCAATCATTTCTGCAAGCTGTTTGGGAGACAGAGTCTTGTTTGCCACAAACAAAATGGTTTCAAGAGCTTGTTTTTGTTCCAGTTTAGTCATAAAATTCTGATCAAAAGTTTTTTATGTGCGTCTCCTCCTGATTCACCACACTTAAGCAGATAGTCCAAGACTGAACCGCACTCCTGGAAAAATCCACATTATCCTTATTCTTCAGCATAACGCAACCCTTTTTTGAGAAATTTTATGGACAAATCCAGTATTGATTACGCGGAAGGTCGGGTTTTTTCCTTTGATGATGAAAGTGCCATCCGTCCGGATTTTTTGCAAACAATAGATTATTCCGGCCCCCGGCAAAGGATCAGCTATCAAATGAATGAATTTGCGGCGGTTTGTCCATTTTCAGGACTTCCAGATACCGGTATAGTCTGGGTTGACTATATTCCTCAAAATAAACTGGTTGAGCTGAAATCTCTGAAATATTATTTCATCTCTTTCCGCAATGTCGGCATTTATCAGGAAGATGTAACATCCAGGATATTCAATGATTTATACCCGCTGCTGGAACCTGAAGAATTGCTGATCAAAACACGCTACAGCACTCGCGGAGGAATTGACACCACCTGCACAATCAATTCAAATGAGCAAAAATCCTGATTCACCTGTTCTCAGGGAAGACACCAAAATTGTGGTTTCCGGACGTGACCCACACCGTTTCGATGGTATGGTTAATCCTCCAGTATATCACGTTTCCACAGTGCTTGCGGAAACAGTCGAACAACTGAAATCGAGGGATCACGCCGAAGAATCCGGAAAACAGGAAATGACCTATGGCCGCAGAGGCACACCAACTTCATGGGCATTGGAAAACGCTGTTGCTGAATTGGAAGGAGGATACCGCAGCCTTGCGTTTCCCTCGGGATTGAGCGCAGTTACCGGAGCTCTGCTGGCATTTCTGAAAGCAGGAGATCACCTGCTTATGACCGACAGTGTTTATGCCCCCACGCGAAGATTCTGCAATACCATCCTGAAACGCTTTGGCGTTGAAACAACATATTATGATCCCCTGATTGGAGCAGATATTGGGTCACTTCTGCGTCCAAATACAAGTGTTGTCTTTACGGAATCCCCCGGTTCTCACACCTTTGAAGTACAGGATATTCCAGCAATCTCCAAAATTACGCATGCGCATGGCGCCAAAATTCTGATGGACAACACCTGGGCTTCACCTCTGTTTTTTAAACCGTTTGAGCATGGTGTGGACGTTTCGATTCAGGCAGCTACAAAATACATTGTCGGTCATTCAGACGTGATGCTTGGAACAGTAACTGCCACAAAGGAAGCCTGGCCAGAACTGCGGGACTGCACGGGAGACATGGGTCAATGTGCAGGACCGGACGATCTCTATTTAGCCCAGCGTGGTTTACGTAGCATGGCTGTTCGTTTGCGCCAGCACCAGGCTAATGCACTGCTGATTGCAGAATGGCTTCAGACACGTCCGGAAGTTCGGCAGGTACTGTATCCTGCACTGCCCGGAGCCCCGGGACACGAGATTTGGAAACGTGATTTTCTTGGAGCCAGCGGTTTATTCGCATTTGAACTTCAACCATGCGCGGAAAAGGCAGTGGCAGCAATGTTGGACGGCATGCGCCTGTTTGGCATGGGCTATTCCTGGGGTGGATATGAAAGCCTGCTGATTCCTGAAAATGTACGTAAAATACGCAGCGCCGTTCCATGGCGTTTTGAAGGTCCACTGTTGCGCATTCACATCGGACTTGAGGATGTTGAGGATTTAAAGGATGATTTAAAAGAAGGACTGGAAAGACTTCGAGATTTCCGCGGGTGATTATATTACAGCAACAAGACAACCAGGCTGATAAAAAGTACAGATGAATTTGCTGATTGCTGATGATTCTCCAGAATTTATGGAAAGTCTTAAGGAATTCCTTGAAAATTCGGGACATACAGTATTTTGTGCGAGCGATGGTGAACAAGCACTGCAAATTTTTGGCAATCATAAAATAGATGGAGTTTTCTGCACGCTGACCTTACCTAAGCTGGGAGGACTGGAGCTTCTTAAGGAAGTAAAGTCCGCCAACAGCAACAGGCCCTTTGTGATGCTTTGTCCTCAGAATGACTCAGAAGGCGCTATTAACGCCCTGCAGCTAGGTGCCTGTGATTATCTGATTAAATCAATTCAAACTGCTGATCTTCAGCGTACTCTTGACAGAGTAGTTTCCCTGCATGACGGATTCAATTTCAGTAATTCTGAGATGGACCATTCTGTGCAGGAAACAAGGACATTGGAAATCGACAATGATTTTGAAGGCGTAAACGGAATTGTGGCCTTCATGACACAGGATTTGCCAACTTACGGCATCCTTGAGCAGGACCAATTATTCTACATGAACATGCTGCTCAAGGAGGCGCTTGAAAATGCGATATTCCATGGAAACCTTGAATTAAACTCCGAAACTCGCCTTGAAAATCCAAATTTATTTTACGAAACAGCCGGAAAGAAACGGGAGATAGATCCGTATAAAAATCGCAAAGTAATTGTTCATTATGATATCAACCGCAACTCAGCAAAATATGTAGTACGTGATGAAGGAAAGGGCTTCGCACACTCAAATCTGTTTGATTCAGAAGATCCGGAAAATTTGCCGCGTATTAAGGGGCGAGGCCTGGTGATGATAATGAATTTTATGGATGAAGTATTTTGGAATGACAGGGGCAACGAAATTACAATGGTTCGTTATCGGAAACGAAAATCATGAGTAAAGTCATTAAGTTTATAATTACGATATTGAAGAACCTGATTTTTATCAAACAGGGCAACTGCTATCTTCAAATTTCCATATTTCTATTATTATCCGGATTAATTCAAGGCTGTTCCGACACGGCAAACAATCAGATACGGCTCCCCTCCACGGAACTGTATCACCAGGCCATGGTATCCATGGAAGACGAATATTACAATGAAGCTCTTAAGAATTTTGAAATTCTTGTTGATGAACACTCAGGTACCCGTCTGGCTACTCTTGCGCATTTGAAAATGGGTGATATATATTTCATCCAGAGTAAATGGGAAGAATCTGAAACCAGCTACAGACAGTTTCTCCTGTTAAATCCTCGAAGCCACCTCACACCTTACGCCCTTAACCGGCTGATTGCCCTCAATTATGAGCGCAACCATTACGGAATTTTTTTCAAGTCACGTGATTACGACCGGAACATGGAACCGAACCGCACGCTGATAAGGGAATACCAGCGTTTCTATTTGCTTTTTCCCAAAAGTCCGTATCTGGAGGAAGTAAAGGAATATCACAGCAGAGCAATGTCTGATCTTGCCGAACACGAACTGAATGTGGCCAATTACTATTTCGATAAACAAGCCTACCATTCTGCAATAGGACGCTATTTGTATCTGCTGAAAAATTATCCGGGCTTCCCCCGCACCGCCAATGTTGCAGAACGCCTGATTGCTGCCTACCGTTTAAACCGTCAACCCGAGCTTGCTGATGAAATGCAGAGGGTTCTGGACTCTTTACGAGAAAGAAATTTGCTGGCGCAGCATAACTCTAAAGAAGAATGATTTCACTTTTCTTCCGTAACTCCAAAATTAGATGCAGGATTTTTATATGTTTGTTTCTGTTTTTAATTTACGGATGTGCGCAGCTGGACGGTATTTTTCCAAAGCTTAAACCCCAGAACGATGAAGAAACTTCCCCAGCTGCTCATAGCCCAGCCAGTGTAGCCGCTAAACAGGAAGCACTTTCTGAAGAAAATCGTCAATTGCTTGCGAAAATTGAACAGTTGGAGCAGCAAGTCAAATCACTGGAAAAACAGCAAAAGAAACAAAGCGAGGATTTCCAATTGCTGCAGCAGCAGTGGGAAACGAATTTTAATCTGCTGGAGAGATCAGTTGAGCAGTCTTTAAGTTCGGACATGGATGCAGAAACTCCGGACACTATCAATGCACAGGGAGCAGAGAGCCAGACTGCAGACAAAACTTCAGTTGCAATGAATGTTACATCTCAGGTCTCTCTGCCTGCCCTTGAAAATTACTCTTTGCTGAAAAAACCGACTGCAGGTTCACAGAAAAGATCTTCCGCTGATCAGGAAATGGCTGAAATTAACGATCTGGATTCAGGCAAGCAGGAAATTGTTGTTGAAGAGCCGGGTTTTGCTGAAGCTGAAGAAGTGAACCATGATGACCTGGAGGACACTGAAGATTTACCTGATCCGGAAGCCCGTGCTGTTCTGGCTGCAGAACCAGATACCGAGACTGCTCCAATGAAAGCCGCAACAACTGAAAGCACTGAAAATAATTTTTCCGATCCTGACCTGAATCCTCCTGCTGACCCGTTTATTTTAATTCGTCATCCTGGAGTTAAAAAAATTTATAACCAGGGGATGACCGCCATCATTAAAAAAAATCACAAACAGGCAATTCAGGTATTTGAAAATTTTACTGAAAGATTCCCTAATGATCTTGACAGTGACAACGCGTTTTACTGGATCGGGCGCTCCCACTTAGAACTTAATCAGCTGGAAAAAGCAGAAGGGGCATTTCGCAAGGTACTGAAGCTTTACGAGCACCGTCCTACTACTCAGGGCTACAAAACCCCTGACTCGATATACATGCTTGGAAAACTTAACCAGCAGAAAAATTTAAATCAACGAGCTTCATACTATTATAAGGAAGTAATCAAGCGTTTCCCGGGATCTGCCGCTGCCAGGAATGCTGAGCGTGATTTAGGCAGTATTAATCAGTAAAGCAGTAAGGAGCGGATCATCTCAATTATCAGCAAAGCAGCTATCACCGACAAATCAATTCCGGCTATCGGGGGGATTACCCGCCTGATTTGTGACAGTACCGGTTCAACCATGCTCTGCAGCCAGCGGACAGCAGGGGGGTAATGCTCTTCGTGCATAACCCAGGAAAGCAGGGCATACACAACCAGCATCAGACTGTAAAGCCTCAACATTGCCGCAAGTACCTGTAGTAATGTTCCGGACATGAGGATTATTCTTCTTTTTCTTTGATGATGAGCATGTTTTTCAGAAAAATGTCATTACTGCGGAAAAGTGAGACATAACATTTGCAAGAATCTGGAACATTGATGCTCCGCAAAAAGTCAGTTTGATAAGTTTAAGTTCCCTGTAGAAATTTTAAGTTGAATCATTGCGGGATTCCAGTTTTCGAACTCTCTCAAAAAGCTCGCCAAGTCGATTTATCAACGACTGAAGCTTCCTCCATTGGCTGACAGGTCTTCCCGGCATTCCTCCCATCACTTCGTTATCCTGAGTGTTTGCGGTAATAACAGCTCTTGCAACAGCAGTCACATTATTGCCGACCTGAACATTGTCCCTGATTCCGGACTGTCCTCCCAAAATCAGGTGATGCCCGGCCTTGACACTGCCTCCAACAGCAGACTGCGCTGAAATCAGGGCCTGTTCGCCGACACTGACATTATGAGCAATTTGCACCTGATTGTCCAGTTTACTGCCCTGCTTTATCACAGTCGTGTGAAAACGTGCCCTGTCAATTGTTGTGCAGGCTCCAATCTCCACATCGTCTTCAATGCACACTATTCCAAGCTGCGGGATTTTATGGTTAACACCTTCGCGCTGAAAATAACCATGACCGTCTGAACCGATCACTGCGCCTGACTGAATAATTACACGGTTCCCGATCTCGCATCTGTCCTGCACCACAACGTTCGGATAGAATGTACAGTCTGCTCCGATTACAGCTTCAGACATGATCACCACTCCGGCGTGCAGGATTGTGTTGTCTCCTATTTTTGCCCCTTCGTAAATCACTGATTTGGGGCCGACTTTAACATTCTTCCCCAGTTTTACGCCTTTGCTTACAACAGCACTGGAATGAACTCCGTTCTTGCCGCTTAAACCTGGTATTGCCGGCGTTACAGAATGCAGCAGTTTTGCGGCCTCAACATGAGTGGCCAGCGGATCGTCTGAAAAAATCAGATTGTGCTCATCATGCTTAACTCCCGGAGAAACGATCAATGCAACCTGGCTTGAATTTATTTCATCCACTGAGATGCCTGCATGCCTGGACATTCCGGCAGGAACCGGAACACTTGCCAAACCATCCGGACTTGTCAGGTAAGCCAGCCCTCCATTCTGAAGTGAATCAAGTCCGCAGACATGAGTGATTTTCAGTTTGGCGTTGCCTGAAAATTCAAGTCCCAGTTTTTCGGCAAGTTTTTTCAGTGAAAGTGATGAATCAGACATAAAACTCAGGCGATTTCATTTCTAAGCGGCCTGACGGAAACCTTGCTTCCTGCCGGAATGGAGGGAGAATCTGCTTCTACCCTGATCAGTGCATTTGATCCCACAAGCGATCCTATACTGTGTGAACCCTGAAATTTCAGAGGCCGCACACGGAATTCACCGTTCTCCTCATGCAGCAATCCACGCATGAAGTGCAGACGGTTGTAGGTTTTTGTGATAGGTATTTCCAAGGTAGCTTTGACCATGCTTTCCTCCAGGACTCTACGCCCCATCATTTTTCGCAACGCGGGCCGCACAAATTCTTCAAACAGCACATAGCTTGAGGCCGGATTGCCGGGCAGGCCAAAGATCCATGTTTTTCCGCGGCGACCGAAAAACAGGGGTTTGCCGGGTTTGAATTTTATTTTCCAGAAAATTTCCTCAACGCCCAGCTCCTTCAAAAGCTGCTTGGCAAAATCCTTGTCACCAATGGACATGCCGCCGCAAATCAGAGCCACATCAGCTTTCAGTGCTTCTTCAAATGCTTCATTCAGCACTTGCGGAAGGTCCGGAACCATAGATATTTTAAGCATCTCGCAGGACTCCTGTCTGACCATTCCTGCAAGCATGAATCGGTTGGATTCCCTGATTTGTCCCTCGGCCGGCTGTCCCACAACGTCAATCAGCTCGCTTCCTGTGGAAACAATGCTGACTTTGGGCACTCGGTGCACGGGCACCTGTGAAAAGCCAAAAGTTGCCAGCGTTGCTATTTGTGCCGGGCCAATCACAGTTCCTGCTGGAATTATCGCATCTCCTTCCGAAATGTCTTCACCCTGGTAGCGAACATTTTCTTTTTCCTGAATTGCCCGGGTGAAGCGCACTTTCGAACCTTCAACTTCGATATCCTCCTTCATCACCACCGTATTTGCTCCCTTTGGAAGGGGGGCACCTGTTGCGATCTGCACGCATTGTCCGGAATTCATTTTTTCATGTCCGGAGTCTCCCGCGGCGATATAACCCAGATTTTCAAGCAGCACTGGATTTCCGGCAGAAGCAGGCGATAAATCTTCCGCCTGCACGGCATAACCATCAACTCCGGAGTTGTCAAATGACGGCATTCCGTGAGGAGCCAGAATATCTTCTGAGAGAGCAAGCCCCTGCGATTCAGTCAGGGGACGAGTGCATTTTTCCAGTGGTTTGACATTTTGAAAAACCAGGGCTCTGGCGTCTTCATAATTTAACATCATTCATGCGTGGCGTATCAGCGGCGTCTGGTTTCCAGATAAAAACC
>CAJXDX010000019.1 GCA_913052275.1 uncultured Pseudomonadota bacterium
CCTCCGGTTTTACGTTTTGAGGGGTCAATTGAGACTATTGCCACCCGTTTATCCGTAAACTCAGTTATAAAACTCCGTACCAGTTCATCCATCAGGCAGGATTTCCCTGCTCCTCCTGTGCCGGTTAGTCCGATGACAGGAATATGTGAATTATCAGGAAGTTCATCTAAGAAATTAATTACTTCCTGTTGATGTTCAGGGTTTTGTCCATTTGTGAGAGAACCTTCCGCCCAGGTTAAACTGCGTGCAATATGTTGGATATTTCCTGGAACAAGCTTTTCTGATTCAGGTTTAAAATCATCAGTCAGTAAAGGGAAATCAGCCCGTTTCAGCATATCAACAATCATTCCCTGCAGTCCAAGTTCTCTTCCGTCTTCCGGAGAATAAACACGATTTACTCCGTATTCCATCAATTCATCAATTTCGGAGGGAACAATCACTCCACCTCCTCCTGCAAATACTTGTATGTGTCCTGAACCTTTCTTTTTAAGCAGGTCAACCATATAGCGAAAATATTCATTATGCCCACCCTGGTAAGAACTGACTGCAATCCCTTGCACATCTTCCTGTATTGCTACATTAACTATTTCTTCGACACCACGATCATGGCCAAGATGAATTACTTCCGCTCCTTGGGACTGAATGATGCGGCGCATTATGTTAATTGCTGCATCGTGACCGTCAAACAAACTTGTTGCGGTGACTATACGGACTTTATTCTGGAGAGGAATTGTTATTGTTCGATGAGGTGAGTTCATCTTATATGGTCCTGTTTGCTTTTATTTAACTGGTTCCAGCTTATTTTTTCATGCTTTTCAGATCATTTTTTCAATTTCGATACGGGATAATCCAAGTGTTTCGCCCCCTTCTAGAATCTGTCCCCAGGTAGTTTTATCAATGGGGATACCATTTGCTTTGCGTTCTTTTTCGCAAAACCGTTCAGGATCTCCTGCAATAAGTACCGGTTCTTCCGGATTTGCCGGTGGAGATTTTTTACAGAATGAAGTTATTTCCTCAATTTCATGATGCATCCATGGAATATCCACTAATTTTACAGGATTAATCAGCAAAGTGAACATGTTGTTGATGATACTGTCATGGCGTTTATTACCAGGTTGTATTGTTCCCCCACCACTTAGTACCCCGCCAAATAATTCGCAAAACAGTGCAAGTCCGTATCCTTTGTATTCTCCTAATGGAGACAGTGCTCCAAGAGGAGGATTGTCCTCCCTTTCAGGATACAGGTAACCGGCCATTACCCCGGGGTTATTGCTTGGCTGTCCTTTGTGGTCTATAACAAGTCCGTCGTCAAGAGTTTCGTTCTTATTTATTGCAACTCTTGCTTTACCCAAGGCAATCCTGCTGGTAGCCATGTCCAGCAATACTGGAGATTGCTTTTTGGTTCCGGGCATGGCCAGGCAGATTGGATTTGTTGAAAAACGTGCGTCTGAACCTCTATATGGAGCTACGAGTGGAAAATGATCTGTCACATTGACAAAATGCATTGACACCATTCCAGCCTCAATGCTTTGTTCTCCATATGTGCCTATTCGTCCAAGGTGGTGAGAATTACGCAGGGTCATCAAAACCAAACCGGTTTCTCGGCATTTTTCAATGGCCTGCTCCATTGCCATTTTACCTACGGCTTGTCCATAACCGCGTTTCCCGTCAAACATCATTATTGAGCCATTAGTTTTTTCCATTTGAGGCTCCTGGTTTGGGAAAAGCAGTTCGGACTTAAGCATCTTGACATAAAACGGAAGCATACCCACACCGTGACTGTCATGGCCTGCCAGATTTGCACGCACCAAATGTTCAGCCACGACTTGACTTTCATTATTGCTGCTTCCTCCTTTTTCAAGTATTGCTAAGACTATTCTTTTGAGAGATTCTGCTTGAACCAGCATATTCAATTGTTATCAGGAAGTTTAGGAAAATGCCTGGATTCCAGTCTGGGCCCGTCCTAATATTAGTGCGTGAATATCGTGGGTACCTTCGTAAGTATTGACTGTCTCTAAATTCATCATGTGTCGCATAACATGAAACTCATCAGAAATTCCATTTGCACCATGCATATCACGGGCTGCACGGGCAATATCAAGGGCTTTACCGCAATTGTTGCGTTTCATCAGAGAAATTAATTCCGGAGAACATTTATCATTATCCATCAAACGTCCCATTTGGAGAACACCCTGCATCCCAAGCGCAATTTCAGTCTGCATATCTGCCAGTTTCTTTTGTATCAGTTGATTTGCCGCCAGGGGTCGGCCAAACTGAATACGGTCCAAAGTGTATTGACGGGCCTGCTTCCAGCAGAATTCGGCAGCACCGAGCGTGCCCCATGCAATGCCGAAACGGGCACGGTTCAGGCAGCCGAAGGGGCCTTTTAATCCGGAAACGTTGGGTAATTCATTTTCTGCTGAAACAAATACATTATCCATAACGATCTCACCGGTTACTGATGTACGCAGAGACATTTTCCCCCCGATTTTCGGGGTACTTAAGCCTTCCATGTTTTTTTCCAGGATATAGCCTCTTATTATTCCATCATCATTTTTTGCCCAGACTACGAAAATATCGGCAACGGGTGAGTTCGAAATCCACATTTTGTTGCCTGTCAGACTGAATCCACCATCTGCTTTTCTGGCACGTGTTTCCATGCTTCCCGGGTCGGAACCATGATTTGGTTCAGTAAGTCCAAAACATCCAATTAACTCTGCTTTTGCCAGTTTCGGCAGGTATTTTTTGCGCTGTTCTTCCGTGCCGTAAGCGTAAATTGGATACATTACCAGGCTGGATTGTACACTCATTGCTGAACGGTAACCCGAATCCACCCTTTCTATCTCGCGGGCTATTAAGCCGTAAGAAACATAATTTGCTCCAATTCCCCCGTATTCTTCAGGAATTGTAGACCCAAGAAATCCCATTTCAGCAAATTCGTTCATTATTTCACGGTCATATTTCTCATTGCGATTTGCTTCCAAAACTCTGGGCATTAATTTTTCCTGGCAGTAATCACGGGCTGTATCTCTTATCAATCGTTCTTCTTCGCTCAATTGTTCATTGAAAAACATAGGGTCAGCCCAATCGAATGTCGCAATTTTGTCAGTTTGTTTCATAATAAAATCTAGCAGCGTTATAGAAATGTCTATAAATTTACTTCATTATATTAGAAGTTAATTATGGCCAGTTGCAATTTCAATCTGAATAGGCCATGACTGAACAAGCTGCTACTTGAAGGGATTTGAGGGGCATAAAAATAATATTTGAAAATTTTTTCTATATTTGGGACCAGCATTTAAAAAAATTTAATTAATGAACTCAAAAAGTAATTATTTCAAACAGAATTTGATTTGCTTAGTTTGCTCATGAAACAGCACAAATGTTTATCCTGCATTAATTCGAGTTAATGATCTTGCTAAATTATTACAGAACATTTGATTCTGTTTTGACCTTTTTCTTTGAAATTATGGTCGAAGTGCAGCAAATACCTTGAATTATAGAGAATTTATATAATTTTTTGCCATGACCTCGATTTCCTCTCAGAGGTAGATAGTCCATACTTAATTATATTCTTTGTAAATGAAAAAACCGCGAAAAAAATCTTCAGGTCCTCATGGATCAGTTTCTGATTTAGACTTTCGGGAACGTCTGGGAACACTAAGAAATCTGCCTGAATTTTTCAGGCTTATCTGGAATTGTAACCAGTGGTTAACGACATTAAATATGCTGCTGCGTGTCGTCCGTGCCTCTTTACCGTTAATAATGCTTTATTTAGCTAAACTGATAATTGATGAAATTGTACTGATATCAGGTGTAGGCAGTGGAGTTCGTGTAGAAAATCCTGACATGTCAATTCTGACTATACTTGTTCTGGCGGAGCTTGGTTTTGCCGTTTTTTCGGATTTGCTTGGACGAGGCATTGCTTTAGTGGACAGCCTGCTGGGTGATTTGGTATCACACGATATTTCTATTCGTTTGATGAATCAATCTGCAAAACTTGACCTTGAATGCTTCGAAGATTCTGAGTTTTATGACAAACTTGAACGTGCCCGTCGCCAGGCCTCAAGCAGAATATTATTGATGTCTCAGGCCTTGACACAGCTTCAGGAATGCATAACCGTATTTTTTTTGGCAGCAGCATTGATTACCTTCAATGCCTGGCTGTTGCTGTTGCTGGCAATCACACTCGTACCGGCATTTTTAGGGGAAACGCATTTCAACAATCAAAGTTATTCTCTGATGTATGGCTGGACAGAAGAACGTAGAGAACTCGATTATTTGCGATTTGCTGGAGCAAGTGATGAAACTGCCAAAGAAGTTAAAATATTCGGCCTATCTGATTTTTTCGGCAGTCGCTACCGAAAACTTGCAGGAGAGTATTATCAAGCGAATAAAAATCTTTCTGTACGCAGAGCTGCCTGGGGAGGTTTGCTTTCGACTGTAGGCAGTTTTGGCTATTACACAGCCTATGCTGTTATCATTTATCGAACAGTATATGGAGAATTAACCCTGGGTGACTTGACATTCCTTTCAGGTTCTTTTTTACGTTTACGGTCTTTGATGGAAGCAATTCTTATTCGTTTTTCAAGCATTGCGGACAGCGCACTTTACTTGCGTGACCTGTTTGATTTCCTGGAGATGAAACCAAATATCAGCACAAACGTAAACTCACTCCCATTTCCAGGGACTATTAGAGAAGGATTTACTTTTGAAGATGTGGGTTTTCGTTATCCGCAGTCAAAGCAGTGGGTCCTGCGTGATATCTCTTTCACTTTGCAGCCAGGTGAAAAAGTTGCTCTAGTTGGCGAAAATGGTGCGGGAAAAACCACACTTGTCAAACTGCTGACACGATTATACGATCCAACTGAGGGAAGGATTTTACTGGAAGGAAAAGACTTGCGTGATTATGATCTTGAGGGCTTGCGTGATGCGGTTGGAGTTATTTTTCAAGATTATGTGAAGTACCATCTTACAGCATCAGAAAATATTGCCGTGGGACGTATATCTGAATTGAACAACGAGAAAAGAATCAAAGAATCTGCCAGTCGAAGTCTGGCTGATAGTGTAATTGAAAAACTTCCTGACGGTTATCAGCAGAGAATAGGACGCTGGTTCAAGCGGGGTACCAATCTATCCGGAGGAGAATGGCAGAAAATTGCAATAGCACGCGCTTATATGCGTGATGCACAAATGCTGATTTTGGATGAGCCTACTGCTTCGTTGGACGCACGTGCTGAACATGAAGTTTTCAAACGTTTTGTTGAATTAACTTTTGATAAATGTGCTGTACTGATATCTCATCGTTTTTCTACAGTGCGAATGGCAGACAGAATTGTCGTATTGCATCAAGGCAGGCTACTTGAGCATGGAACACATCAGGAATTGTTGGCTGCAGGAGGGCAATATGCGGATTTGTTTCAAATGCAGGCTGCCGGTTATTTGTAAATACTCGATTGTAACAAGTTTTTGTTGGAATACGGGAATTTTATATTTTGGCCTGTCATCTCGAATTGAGGGAGAATCGAAAAAGTGCTGAAATAGTACAAGATCAATCAAATTGATTTTAGATGATTTGTCAAATTACTTGACTATTGTTGTAAATATTAAATGTTATATTTTCCCTGGCAGAAAGAATCAAAGCATAGATGTCCGTCTTTTTGTACATTCCATAATTTTCCTGATATGCCTGGAAGCTTCCCTGACCTTGTGAATAGAACTTCTCAGTGCATGTTTCAGCCTGTGTGCGGTTAACAATGTGCTTAATTGTTTTGAAGAAAGATTTTGAAAGTCCAGCATCGGGAATTCATGTTTGAGATTGTACAATAGCCTTCGGATACCTGTCTGACCATGATTATATGCGGCCGCAGCCAGTATAACCCTTGTTGCTTTGGGAAGATCATAAGCATTCTTCCCATGACGCCATCTGTAACGGTAATAGTGACTATAGAGCATGGTTGATAAAAGAATATTGGTTTCAATGTTGTAAACACTTGTTTGTGAGCTAGAATAATCTTCTTCCATCATTTGAGAAAATACTTTGTGCATGTGTGCATAACGATTTGGAAGTATGCGGCCTCGTCTCAATCTTTTACTGAGATACCATAATGTATTAGTTTTTTTGCCGTATGACTGGCCTTCTTCTACCAGTCGTTGACCTACTTTACGCATAAAAGCTGAGGAAATCCTGGTAAAATTAATATTTTCAGGTACAGGAAAAATTTCAGGAAAGTCTGTTTTTAGGCCTAGTTTGTTCAGCCATATTTGTATTTGCTGATCTCCGTATACCTGATTCAGGTATTCTGCTGTTTTTTGTAGTTTCAGTTCCATTTTGGAATTTTTTCGTAAGCGCCGTACTTCTCTTAATCCAATGCTGGTGAGCTGTCCAATCCCTTTTGCACCTGTTGGACTGTTTGCAAGGAAAAAAAATTTTGATTCCTGAAAAAACAAACAGAAAAGAGAAGGGTATGGAATTTCAAAAAAATGGGAAGCGGCTTGTATTGAAATAAAAACCCGAATAAGTGGTTCCTCCGAAAATCCATAATCCTGATTTGAGAAATATTTTAACAGAGATTCACGATACCAGCTGCTGTTCATAATGTGTTCGGCCAGATCTTCTAAATCTGATTGTGACAGCAAGCGCCCTGTGCCTCTGTTAAATCGCAGTCTGCTGATTGATTCAAACTGCATAAACATAATCAGAAGCTTTTGCATAGTATCGATCTGATGCTGTGCGTTCAATTTTTCTAGAAAAGGCAGATGAAGATAATTTAATGAATTCTCCAGCTGAATAGTGTTTAAATTCCTTGGGGTTTGTGCGATTTCTAATGGACTTCCTGTTGTTGGTGGGAAACCCATGTCTATCATTTTGTCTTTTGCAGCTGGAAAAAGTTTTTTCTGAATTTGAACTGGCTGAATATCATCAGGAAAATTGTGGGGCGGATTTGTATTTGGGATAATTAATAAAAAGAAAAGGATCAGAATAAATGAAAAAACTGTAAGTAATTTTTGACTGATTATAGTAAGTTTTTTCAAGGATTTTTTTGAGCTGATAATGCAGATTTGTTTATGTTCTAGAACAATAAAACAGTTTTAAAACAAGTCAAGCAGATAGAAAATTAACTGTATTGAAGAATTTTGATTCACCTTGAAAAGAAAGTGATTATTCAGTTAAGTTACTACTAATAAATTATATTTAAAAACATGGTAATTTTTTAATACATGGATAATTCACAACAATCAATTCGTAAAGTTGATGTAGCAGTCATAGGGGCCGGTTCTGCAGGTCTTCCGGCGTTTCGTGCCGCACGCAGGCACACGGAAAACGTTGTGCTTATCGAAGGTGGAATTTATGGAACCACATGTGCCCGTGTAGGCTGTATGCCCAGCAAACTATTAATAGCAGCTGCGGAGGCAGCCCATTCAATAGAAACTGCTTCTAAATTTGGAGTATATACATCTAAGCCAATCATCAATGGCCACGATGTCATGAGACGTGTACGGAGTGAGCGTGACCGCTTTGTTGGATTTGTACTGGAAAGTGTGGAAAATATTGATCCAAAGCATCATTTTCGAGGCCATGCTCGTTTTCTTGATGATCATACGATTCAAGCAGAAGACAAAATTTTTGAAGCAAAATCAGTTGTGATTGCAACTGGTTCTTCTCCAAAACTTATGCCGATGTTTGACGGTCTTGGTGAGCGTTTAGTAGTTAACGATGATATTTTTGACTGGGAAACACTTCCTGAATCTGTGGCTGTTTTTGGTCCTGGAGTGATAGGGCTTGAGCTTGGGCAGGCATTGCATCGTCTTGGGGTTCGTATTCGCATTTTTGGACTTTCAGGCTCGTTAAAACCTCTAAGTGATATGGGTATTAGAAATTATGCTGAAAATTTATTTAAAGCTGAATTTCCACTCGATACGAAAGCTAAGATTCTCGGTTTGGAGCTTGAAAATGATCAAGTGAAAATTCGTTTTGTGGATTGTAAAAATGGTGAAGAAAAGGAAGAGTTCTTTGATTTTTTGCTCGCGGCAACGGGTAGATTCCCAAATGTTAATGATTTAGGCTTGGAAAATACAAAGCTTGAATTAGATTCTCTTGGAGTACCACTGTTTAATTCAGCCACAATGCAATGTGGAAATTCATCCATATTCATTGCGGGAGATGTGAACAATGATCTGCCCTTACTTCATGAAGCAGCAGATGAAGGTGAAATTGCAGGTGATAATGCAGGCAGATTCCCTGATATAAAGACAGGACTGAGACGATCTCCTGTTACGGTTGTTTTTTGTGATCCCCAAATAGCAATTGTTGGTGATTCCTGGAATGAACTGGAAGGAAAGGAAAATGTGGTTACAGGAAAAGTCTCTTTTGAAGGACAGGGACGAAGCAGAATAATTCTGAAAAACAAGGGATTGATGCACGTATACGCTGATCGAAATTCAGGACTTTTTCTGGGCAGTGAATTTATTGGACCTCATGCTGAACATCTTGCACACCTCATGTCGTGGGCGCACCAGCAGAAGATGACAATTCAGCAAATGCTTGAGATGCCCTTCTACCATCCAGTAATTGAGGAAGGCTTGCGCACTGCTCTGAGGGACGTTAAATCAAAGTTGTTTTAATGAATCTCAGTCTGCAGTTTGACAAAGGAACCATCCTGCTTTACGGTGCTGAAAAGCATCAACTGCAGTTTTTGAATGGACTTAGCTGGGATGAACGCACTAATTGTTTACGCGCACCTGCTGCTGAATATCGCAAGCTTGTAACAGATCTGCGTAAACATAAAATCACTTACAATGACAATGCCCGTAAATTTTCTGCTGTAACATTTCCTCTCAAAAAAAAAATAACTCCACGTTACTTTCAAACTGAGGCTGCAGAGGCCTGGATTTCTGAAAAACGTGGAGTTGTGACACTACCTACCGGAGCTGGCAAAACAATTCTTGCAGTTATGCTGATTGCCAGAACAGGACGTCCCACTTTGATACACGTGCCTACAATTGACTTGATGGGGCAATGGAATGATGTTTTGAATGAATATTTTGATATAAAAATTGGATTGCTGGGAGGTGGAATAAATGACATTAAGTTGATTACCGTGGCTACCTATGATTCCGCTTTGCTAAATGTTCCATATCGTGGAGACCAGTTTGGATTGCTGGTTTTTGACGAATGCCACCACTTGCCTGGAGAGCAATTCAAGTTTACCGCTATGGGTTCTATCGCGCCTTTCCGTCTTGGTTTGACTGCAACTCCTGAACGGTCTGACGGAAAAGAAAAAGTGCTTTACGAGCTTTGTGGTCCTCTCTGTTATGAAACACATATAGATGAATTAAGTGGAAAAACTCTGGCTCCATACCTGGTGAAAACAATAGAGGTTGAAATGCTTCCGGAAGATCGTGAACAATATGAAATTTCACGCAAGTGTTACATTGATTTTTTGGGAAAAGCACGAATCAGTTTTAAGCATCCAAACGGCTGGTCTATTTTCTTACGTAGAACTAGTGAAAGCCCGGAAGGAAGGGAGGCTTTCAGAGCATATTTAATGCAAAAAAAGCTCAGTCAGGCTTCTGAGGCAAAAGAGGAACTGTTATGGAAACTGATCCTTAAGCATAAAGGAGACCGGATGCTTGTTTTTACCCAGGACAATGAAATGGCCTATCGTATTGGCGGTAAATTCTATTTGCCGGTATTAACACATCATACCAAACTGCCTGAACGGGAAGCTTTTTTGAAGGCATTCAGAACTGGTGAATATCCGGTGCTGATTACTTCAAAAGTGTTGAATGAAGGAATTGATGTACCTGAAGCGAATGTTGGTGTGATTGTTTCTGGAAGCGGCAGTATAAGGGAGCATGTACAAAGGCTGGGAAGAATTTTGCGTGCACGACCCGGTAAACAGGCCTTGCTTTATGAACTTGTCTCCAAAGATACAGGGGAATATTTTACTAACCAGAGAAGAAGACAGCACCGTGCTTACGAAGGACCTGCTTTGTTTCAGGACGAAACGTGGCAAAATACAGCCAAAATTTATTGATCCGACAGCGCCAAAATTTCTGAAAATTGCTTTCGAATTGACTGAGCATTTTTCCGGAAGTGTTGGTGAAAACCGTGAAACTCTTGAGAATCGATCAAAGCAGGTTCTTGATGGATTCCCGGTAAGCGTTGCGGTCGGCCGAGGTTTAGAAAAACTTTTAATTGATCGTACAGAATTTGACACAGAATCCAAAACTGAAGTGCTTGAACTGAGAGAAAAAGTATTTAGAAATTCCTCTGCCTTAATGCGTCAACATGAACAATCAGGTGCATATGATTCAGATAGTTCAGAAAATGACAGGTTGGAAACATATCGAAAAACCTTGGCCGGCTTAATTGGCATCAAAGCAGAAAATTTGAGTCAACAACTTTATGCAGATTTGCCTCCTTTCCAGCAAGTGCTGAAGTTTCGTAAAATAACCGGAGAAGGACTGCTTCATCGCTACAATTGTGCTCAGGTGCAGGGTTTGTTGCTGCGCAGTGAAAGCATTACAGTAAAACTGCCTGACAGTAGTGCTGCCAGTATGAGACAATTGCTTAAATATTTACGTTTCAACAAATTGCTGGCAAAGATCAGTTTTGATCATAAAAAACGGGAATCACTTGTCATGGAGATTGACGGACCGTTAAGTCTGTTTTTGCAGACACAAAAATACGGATTGAATCTGGCTAATTTTTTCCCTGCTGTATTACATCAGCCAGAATGGGAACTAGATGCTACTGTCAGAATACATAAAAACAGGACATACATTTTGCAACTTGATCAGTCTTGTGGGATTCGTTCGCACTTAAGACAATTTCTGGCTTATGTGCCTGAAGAAATTCAGAAATTGAGTCAGCAGCTTGCCAAGAAATTACCTGATTGGATACTGTCTACTTCAAATGATTTTGTGCCCCTGTCCGGTGAAAATATATGTTTCCCCGATTATCTTTTGAAACACATTTCAGGAAAAAAAGTGCCACTGGAGCTTTTCCACAACTGGCATTCTGCGCCTCTTCTTAATCGGCTGTCCCAGCTTGATGTACAAAAAGAGGCTCCTTTGCTGATAGGTATAAACCGCAGTTTACTCAAAAATAAAGATGTAGCAAATAAATTGGAGAGTTCTTCCTATTTTTCTCGTTTTGGATTTCTGTTCAGAGAAGTTCCAACAGCAGCAATGTTGCTTCCGCGACTGGAAACATGGTTAAGAAACTAATTATGACGACTTTGTTTTTAGGGGTTGCACCATGTAGTTGTAAATGTCTGATAATTATAAAGATAAAATTACAATATAAATTTAACTGTGCATATCAATAATAGAACAAGGCACAAATGTCTTGTGATTTTTAACGTAAATATAGTTAAATAAGGTTCAAATTTATTGAAAACAAATATTGTTTAAACTGGTTTTTTTCATTTTAAAAAACATTCATGGAATCCAGCGTTGAGGAACTGGGGGACCTGAAGTATTCGATTGCTCTCGAAATTCCCCTTGAAGAAATCAAACCCACCTATGACGCCGTCTATAAAGAACTGAAAAAAACTCGCCTCAACGGTTTTCGACCAGGTAAGTACCCTAAAGGCTGGCTGGACAAACGCTTTAAGTCCGCAATGCAGCAAGAAGCAGTTGACCGTGTCATTCCTGCATTTATGGAGAGTGCATTGGAAAATCACTCTTTGAAGCCGGTCACAGTACCCGTAATCCATCAAATGGATTTCGACCGTAAGTCACCTCTTTCAGCAACTCTGCATTTTGAAATCGCTCCGAAACTTCCACAGCTTGATTACGGAAAAATTCTGCTTACACGTAAGGAACTTGAGGAAGTAAAAGCTGATGAAATTGATGATGAATTGGAATTGATGATGCAGCGTGAAGAATATCTTGAACCTAAATCCGGAAACGATATCAAAGTGGAAAACGAGGACTGGGTGTTGATTGATTACAGCGGTACAATTGAGGGTAAAGAATTTACGGGTTCAATAGCCAAAGAATTGCAGTTCAAGATTGGCGGCACAGAATATAAGGAGTTTCATGCTGCACTGATCGGAATGGGCAGTGGTGAAGAAAAAGAAGCAGTTATTGAATTATCTGAGCATTTTGATGAAAATGAAGGGAAAAAAGCTGATTTCAGGATTAAATTGACAGGGATATCCACAGCTAAAAGACCAGAAATGGATGAAGACTTTTTTAAGAAATTCGGTGTTGCAAATGAAAAAGAACTTAAAGAAAAAATTGCAGAAAACATAGAATCCCGAAAAAAAGCAGAACTTCAAAGTGAGTATCGTATGCAGGTTGGGTCACAGCTGACTGGTTTATATGATGATTTTGTATTACCCGAAGAATTAATTAAATTAGGTAAGGAACGTGTTGATACAGAACTGGAGGAGGCATCAGCAAAAAAAGAAATTACTGATGCAGAAATAGAAAAAAAACGACAGGAAGGTTACGAAAATGCAAGGATGGATTTGAGAATGAAATTTATTCTGGATTCAATCAGAGAGCATGAAAAATTAAAGTTTGATGAAAAAGAAGCTGCAGGAGAATTTTTCAATCTGGCACAAATCACAGGTCAGAATCCTGACGAGTTGATACAATCACCTTTTGGACGGAACATGTATCAGCGTATCTTTATACGTAAACAGGGAGATGCTACTCTTGACAGGATTGTGGCAAGAGTATTTGGAGACCCGGTAGAGGACGCACCCACCACTGCAGAAGATCATGTCCATGATGAACACTGTGATCATGATCATTCCTGATTAACGTTAATTATCAACAAAATAGAAGATTTTCATGTCTCTTATTCCAATGGTCGTAGAGCAGAACAGTCGTGGTGAACGTGCCTACGATATATATTCCCGTCTTCTCAAGGACCGTATTATTTTTCTAGGTTCACCTGTTGACGATAATGTTGCCAACGTGATGATTGCGCAACTTCTTTTTTTAGAAGCAGAAGATCCGGAAAGTGATATTTCACTTTATTTGAATTGTCCGGGTGGATTAGTTACTTCCGGAATGGCGATTTATGATACAATTCAGTATCTGAAGCCGGATGTGCAGACCATTTGCATTGGTCAGGCAACAAGCATGGGAGCTGTTCTTTTAGCCGCAGGTGCAGAGGGTAAAAGACAGGCACTGCCACATGCCAGAATCATGATTCATCAAATGATGGGAGGTTTTTCCGGACAGGCAGAGGATATAGATATTCAGGCCAAAGAAATTATCAGGATGACGGATATTTTAAACGAAGTTCTGGCACGTCATACTGGACGTAAAATAGAGCAGATTGCTGAAGATACACAGCGTGATTTCTATTTTTCAAGTCAGGAAGCCAAGGAATATGGCATTATAGACCAGGTTATGCAAAACAGGAAATTAAAAGCTGTATGAAAGGATATAGGATATGAACAGCATCAAAGAAACACTCCTGCGTTGTTCATTCTGTGGAAAAACACAGGAAGAGGTTAAGAAAATAATTGCAGGTCCTACAGTGTATATTTGCGATGAATGCATTGACCTCTGCAATGAAATCATGGAAGAAGAATACCAGAATGAACATCCGGACCAATTACAGCAGGAACTGCTTAAACCAGCAGAAATAAAGGAAGTTCTTGACAAATATGTGGTTGGACAGGAGCAATCCAAAAAAGTGCTTGCTGTGGCTGTTCACAATCATTACAAAAGGATTAATGCAAATTATGATAATTCTGAAGTTGAACTGCAAAAAAGCAATATTCTGCTTATTGGCCCAACAGGTACCGGTAAGACACTTTTGGCTCAGACCCTGGCACGAATACTAAATGTTCCTTTTGCCGTGGCAGATGCTACCTCACTGACTGAGGCGGGATATGTTGGCGAGGATGTTGAGAATATTGTGCTGAAACTATTGCAGGCAGCAGATTATGATATCTCCCGTGCTGAGCAGGGTATAATTTATATTGACGAGATTGATAAGATTACCAGAAAAAGTGAAAACGTATCTATTACGCGTGATGTTTCCGGTGAAGGAGTGCAGCAGGCTTTACTGAAAATAATTGAAGGCACAATTGCCAGCATTCCTCCGCAAGGCGGACGCAAGCACCCTCATCAGGAAACTATGCAGGTAAATACGGAAAATGTGCTATTTAT
The DNA here is from genome assembly GCA_913052275.1 of uncultured Pseudomonadota bacterium. Taxonomy (GTDB): domain Bacteria; phylum SAR324; class SAR324; order SAR324; family NAC60-12; genus Arctic96AD-7. Next base: position 14,149 of record CAJXDX010000019.1, read on the forward strand.
CTGTGGGGGAGCATTTACAGCCCTTGATGATATAATTAAAAGACGTATTGGCCGCAACGCTATTGGTTTTGGAGCTGATGTGAACAAGAAAACGCGTAGTCTTGAAATTTTGTCACAACTTGAACCAGAAGACTTGCTCAAATATGGCCTGATTCCGGAATTTATTGGAAGGCTTCCAGTGGTTGCAACTCTGCATGACCTGGAAGTTGATCATCTGGTGCAGATATTAAATGAGCCAAAAAATGCGCTGATACGTCAGTATGAAAAAATGTTTGAACTTGAGAATGTCAAGCTTACTTTCAAAAAAGATGCTGTACGTACACTTGCAAAGGAGGCAATTAAGCGTAAAACAGGTGCGCGGGGTTTGCGCTCAATTATTGAAAACGCGATGCTGGACCTGATGTATCAGATTCCCTCTGACCCGGACATAAGCGAAGTTGAAATTAACAAAGAAACCATTCTGCAGAAGGGTAAGCCCAAGATGACCAGGAATCCCTCAAGCAATCTTCCTCAAGCGAAAGCAAGCTGATTTTTCAGTACCCATCCTGTCACTTTCTTTTATTTCATCAAATATGCAAAAGTTTGATGTATATGGCGTCTGCAATCCATTGGTAGATTTGCTGAGTCATGTGCCAGATTCATTCCTGAAAAAACTCGGAATTGAAAAGAATGTCATGCATCTCGTTACGCGTGAGCAGCAGCAGGAACTGTTGTTGGCTCTGGCTGAAGAAAAAATTTCTTTAGAAGTAGCAGCGGGGGGATCAGGGGCGAATTCGATGATTGGAATATCTCAGCTTGGTGGAAGAAGTGCATTTAGCGGTAAAATAGGCAGGGATGAGCACGGAAAACTTTATCGTGAAAAACTTGAGGCCCTCGGGGTTTGTGATTGTCTTGCCGAAGGAGAAGGCGCCACAGGCAGCAGCTTGATTCTTGTCAGTGAAGACGGTGCCAGAACGATGAATACTTTTCTTGGAATGAGCCAGGAACTGATGAATCCGGATATTGATCCGGATGTTATTCAATCATCAAAATATCTCTATCTTACTGGATATTTGTGGGATACAGAGTCTCAGAAAAAAGCTGTTCTTAATGCGCTTGATGAAGCTAAAAAACGTGAGATTAAAGTCGCATTAAGTCTATCAGATCCATTTTGCGTTACACGTCATAAGGAAGATTTTATTAATCTGCTGAAGGGATACGCCAGCATGGTTTTCTGTAATCAGGAAGAAGCATTTACTCTGCTTGATACTGAAATTACACAGCAAGCTGTTGAAACTTTGTCTGATTGGACAGAAACAGTAGCTTTAACTATAGGAGCATACGGGGCACTGATTTCACATCAGGGAGAAACTTGTTATATTGATCCATTACCTGTAAGGGTTGAAGACACAACCGGTGCAGGAGATGCATTCGCAGCAGGTTTTCTGTATGGAATGACACATGATTTGTCTCCGCTGGACAGCGGAAGAATTGGGGCCACTCTGGCCGCCGCAGTGATCGGACAAACAGGGCCGCGGTACCTTGGGAACGCCAGAATACTGATTCAGGAAAAACTAGGTATAATGCTTTAAATGCTGTATCAAAGATAGATTTGTGTTAGTAATGATGTTAGGAAGCAGGTTCTAGTTGTTTATATTTTCATCAGGAGACAGGTTAGAATAGAGTCTTGAAAAAGGGATTTTGTTTAAAATGTTGTTTTCACTTTAACCAATTTCCATGTATAGAGATGATTACAAGCCATATCCCCGACACTCTGGCAAGTAAAGGGATAATATATGCGTTTTGTTCGTGTCAGATTCTGATTTAGCATAGCATATCGGTACAAGTCCGGCAATGCTATTAGGATGATTAAGATTTAATTGCAGACATTGTATGACTGCATCAATGAAAATCTAAACTGAAATAAATTTCAAAAGATGGAACTGCTTGCACCGGCAGGAAACTTAAATAAATTAAAAATTGCCGTTTTGTATGGCGCAGACGCGGTTTATCTGGCCGGACCAAAATATGGTCTACGCGGTGCCTCAGATAATTTTTCAGATACTGAATTGTGTGAGGGGATTCAGTTTGCTCATCAAAATAACTGTAAATCTTACGTTACCCTGAACGCATTTTTACATGACAAGGAACTGGAAGAGCTTCCTGACTATGTGAGTTTCCTGGAGCAAAGCAAGGTTGATGCAGTTATTGTTTCAGATCTTGGTGTGATGACTGTTGTTCAGCAGCATTCTAAACTGCCGGTACATTTGTCAACTCAGGCCTCATGCCTTAATATTCATGCTGCTAAAGCCTGGAAACGATTGGGCGCAAAAAGGCTGGTACTGGGACGTGAAGTTTCGCTTGAAGAAGCAGGAAGGATACGAAAGGCAACAGGAATTGAGGTGGAACTTTTCGTTCATGGAGCTATGTGCACGGCATATTCCGGAAACTGCACAATCTCAAATTATACCTCCGGACGAGACAGTAACCGTGGAGGCTGTGTCCAGAGCTGCCGATTTTACTATTCCGCGATTCAGGATAGTATTGTTAAAAAAAATATTAATTCTGAAAATTTTGCAGAATCCATCTTTACTGATTCGGAAAACAAAAAAACCAATGAAAATATTAGGGAAAACCATTCTGCTTCTGTACTGAGTTCAAAAGATCTGCGCGGCATGAGACTATTGCCAAAGTATATTGAAAATGGAGTTGACTGCATTAAAGTGGAGGGACGCATGAAAAGCGCTCTTTATGCAGCAACTACCACGAGTGCCTATTCCCAGGCACTTAAATGGTGCAGCTCAACATCGCGAGAAAAATGGAATGAAAAATTAATTGAGTTATCCGAAATACTGGAAAAAATCCCGCACAGGGGCTACACCGAAGCTTCGCTGCAAAAACAGGCTGGTTTGGATAGTATTTATCGTGGAGAGAGGAATGGAGGCAATTCAGGATATGAGATTGCAGGAATAGTGCTGGAAGTGCAAAAGGGAAAGTCTTTTATCATGCAGACTCAAAACACGTTTGACCAGGATAACACTCTGGAAGTACTAGCATTTGATGGAAATGTGATTGAAGTTCCAACACAACAGATGCGATCTTTGAATAATACGCCTGTTGAAAGATCCAAGCCGAGTCGTCTTCTTCGTTTTTCATGGCCTAAAGGTTCAGAAACCTCTAACTCTGCAATAGATTTTTCAAATATTGAGCCTTTGAATGTAGTTCGTTATAAAAATCAGCAGTAGTTAATTGCTTAGTTTTTTACCTGAAACTTTTTACTTCTGTTGCTTGATTCAACAGCGTTTCAGTAGATACAAAATTGATAGTCTTCACATCTCTTGAATTAAAATATTGAGTCATTAGTTCTCGAGGTATTCTTAATTAATTGACTGAGCCTGGTATAGTATAGCTAAGGAATAAATCAGGTAACACATTGATATCATACAAAATCACCTGCAAACTTCATGGGTGACAAGACAAATCATATTACTTTCAGATAATTAAACTAATACTTAAAAAATTATAATAAATCAATCACCATTCGTGTTGTTTGTTTGAAAACCGCCGGACAGCAGATGTTGGTCTTTTCTTGCTTCTTCAAGATCTGAAGAGATCATTTCACTTATCAATTGCTTTA